>JAZUBM010000097.1:0-11573 GCA_045638485.1 Lentihominibacter sp.
TGGTATATTATCCACACATGTAATTAAGGAGGATAACCATGGCATTACCTAATTGCCCTAAATGTGGCGGAGAATACGTTTATGAAGATGGCTCACTGCTGATTTGCCCTGAATGTGCCTATGAGTGGTCTGCTGCTCAGGCTGCTGCTGAAGCTGAAGCGGCTTTAGTTAAAGACTCCAATGGGAATGTTTTGCAGGATGGCGACACAGTAGTAATCATCAAAGACTTAAAAGTAAAAGGTGCAACCAGTGCGCTGAAACAAGGAACAAAAGTTAAAAATATCAGACTGGTAGATGATGGAGTTCACAACATCGATTGCAATATCCCGGGATTTGGTGCAATGAGCCTGAAATCCGAATTCGTTAAGAAAGCTTAAATTGAATAAGAATAAGAAAGGGACTTTAAAGAAGTCCCTTTTAGCGTTACATGAGAGTATAAAGAGGACGGGGTAGACTCATGAAAACAAAAGAAAAACTTCTTGTTACTATTCCGGTGATAGCGATGATAGCGATTGCCGGGGTTATATATTGGTTTCTAATTTATAGAAAATATGGGCAGTGTGTCGGCCTGCAGGCGGAAGAGATTGCACTGGTGGATTTCGGATGGTGCTTGGTGGGACTGGCTTGTGCTTTTGGGATTTTGTTTGTCTTTATCAAGCTGATTCCGATGAAGCTCATGTATGATCCCAATGTGAGGATACTGGCGGATTCTTTTAGCATGAAGTTCTTGGCGATATATTTTATACCGAATGCTTTTTATGAAGAGCTAATATTTAGAGGTGCACTTCAGCCTTTGATTGGACTTGTGCCGGCGGCTTTGATATTTGCCTTGATACATATATCGTATTACAAAAGGCCGGTGATACTGGTCGAGGCGTTTTTGCAGGGACTGGTGCTGGGAGCTCTGTTTCAGATTACAGGGTCTGTGTGGATTACAACCATTGCCCATGCAGCGTTTAATACATTGCAGGTGTGGATGATTAAGAAGGATGTTATTGAATATAGGGATTGTGGTGCGAAAATCAAACAACACAGCAAATAAATACCAAAAAATTAACCACTTTAGCACGATATAGCGGTTGACAGATAAAATCATCTCATATATATTATTAACATCGCAAACGGCTTCGGCCGTTTTACAACAAAATAAAGATGCGATGAACGGAATAAGTTTGATGAAAGTATTCCAGAGAGCAGCCGGGTGGTGCGAGGCTGTATACGGAGTCAAATGTCTCACCCGGGAGCAGAAAACTTTAAGTGGGTATGTGATTTTCCTCATGGAACGGCTTAGTCGAAATAGCATACCAATAAGAGTGGTACCGCGGATGCAATAGCCTTCGTCTCTTAGTTTGAGATGGAGGCGTTTTATATTTTACCGCGAATTCATCGCGAAAACGGCGAAAACCGTACGAAAATAGCCATTCTACGGTTGCACCGAACAAAAAATAATTATATAATGTTAATTTGGCACGACAGTAAATAAACTCAGGAGGGAAACGATGAGTATTAAGAAAAATATAGTAACAATGGACGGAAACGAAGCAGCTGCATACGTCGCATATGCCTTTACAGAAGTTGCAGGAATTTATCCAATTACACCATCTTCTCCAATGGCAGAAAAGACAGACGAATGGTCAGCTAAGGGCAGACTGAACTTATTCGGTCAGCCGGTAAAACTGGTAGAAATGCAGTCAGAAGCAGGAGCTGCTGGTGCTGTACACGGAGCACTGGAAGCAGGAAGCTTAGCGACTTCATTCACATCTTCACAGGGACTGATGCTGATGATCCCTACTATGCACAGAATCTCAGGACAGAGACATCCTGGCGTTCTGCACGTAGCATCAAGAACTGTAGGAACACATGCATTTTCCATTTTCGGAGATCACTCCGACGTTATGAACTGCAGACAGACAGGTTTCGCTATGATTTCAACTGGAAGCGTACAGGAAGTTATGGACCTGGGCGGTATCGCACATCTGGCTGCAATTAAATCAAGAATTCCTTTCGTACATTTCTTCGACGGATTCAGAACTTCACACGAAATTCAGAAGATCGAAGCTATCGATTACGAAGAATTTGGCAAGATGCTGGACTGGGATGCACTGCAGGCTTTTAGAGACAACGCACTGAATCCTGATCACCCTATCCTCAGAAGTTCAGTACAGAACCCTGATATTTACTTCCAGGTAAGAGAATCAAACAACAGATTCTACGACGCTTTACCTGAAACAGTTCAGGAATATATGGACAAAATCGCAGAAGTTACAGGTAGACAGTACCACCTGTTCGATTACTTCGGAGCACCTGATGCTGAGCACGTTGTTGTTGCTATGGGATCAGTAAGCGGAGCAATCCAGGAAACTGTAGAATACCTGAATAAGCAGGGCAAGAAGGTGGGATTCGTACAGGTGCACCTTTACAGACCATTCTCAGTAAAACACTTACTGGAAGCTGTTCCTGCTACTGTTAAAAAGATCGCGGTTATCGATAGATGCAAAGAAGCAGGCGCAACAGGCGAACCTCTTTTCCAGGACGTTTGCACAGCTTACGCTAACATCAAGAACGCTCCTGAGATCTATGGCGGACGTTACGGCCTTTCTTCAAAGGACACTACTCAGGCTCAGATCGAAGCTGTTTTCAGAAATCTGGAACAGGAAGAGCCAAAGGCAAACTTTACAATCGGTCTGGTAGACGACGTAACTAACCTGTCACTGGAAGCAGATCCTAACTTCTTCATCGAGGATCCTAACACTAAGAGCTGCAAGTTCTGGGGTCTGGGTTCAGACGGAACAGTTGGAGCTAACAAGAGTACAGTTAAAATCATCGCAGAAAAGACTGACCTGTATACTCAGGCTTACTTCGAATACGACACTAAGAAGTCATTCGGATGTACTAAGTCTCACCTGCGTTTCGGAAGCGAACCTATCAGATCAACTTATCTGGTACACAGAGCAGACTTCATCGCTTGCCACAACCAGACTTATCTGAACAAATACGACATCATCAGCGAACTGAAGCCGGGCGGAACTTTCCTCCTCAACTGTGAGTGGGGTGAAGACGAACTGAGAGAAAACCTCCCAGCAGAAGTTAAGAAATACATGGCTGAAAACGATATTCAGTTCTACATCATCGACGCTAACAGCATTTCAAGAGAAATCGGTCTGGGCAACAGATCAAACATGGTTCTCCAGGCTGCATTCTTCAAACTGGCTGAAATCATCCCTGTTGACGAAGCTGTATCTCTGATGAAGGACTTCGTAGAAAAGACTTACGGCAAGAAGGGTAAGACTGTTGTTGGTCTGAACATGAAGGCTGTAGATGCCGGTATCGAAGCTACTAAGAAAATTGAAATTCCTCAGGAATGGGCTAACGATGTTGATGCAGAAGCTCCTGCTAAGAAGGAAGTTCCTGCATTCATCGAAAACATTCTGGTTCCTATCAACCAGCAGAAGGGTGACGATCTGCCTGTAAGTGCTTTCATCGGCATGGAAGACGGAACTCTGCCTCTGGGAACTTCAGCATACGAAAAGCGTAACATCGCTATCGAAGTACCTACATGGGATGCTACTAAGTGTATCCAGTGTAACCAGTGCTCACTGGTATGCTCACACAGTGTAATCAGACCTTACCTGATGACTCAGGAAGAAGTAGATGCTGCACCTGCAGGATTTGAAATGGTTAAGGCAAAGGGCGCAACTCTGAGCCAGTATACATACAGCTTACAGATTTCCAACATGGACTGCACAAGCTGCGGAAGCTGCGCATCCGTATGTCCGGCTAAGGAAAAGGCTCTCGTAATGACGCCTATTTCAGAAAAAGAATACGATCAGGCTCATTGGGAATATGGTCTGACTATTTCCGAAAAGCCGGAAGCAATGGCTACAAACATCAAGATGAGCCAGTTCATCAAGCCACTGCTCGAGTTCTCAGGAGCTTGCGGTGGATGCGGAGAAACACCTTACATCAAGCTGCTGACTCAGCTCTTTGGTGACAAGATGTACTTTGCAAATGCTACAGGATGTACTCAGGCATGGGGTTCAGCAATGCCTTGCGTTCCTTACACAACTAACAAGGACGGACATGGCCCTGCATGGTCAAACTCACTGTTTGAAAATAACGCTGAATTCAGCTTAGGTATGATGCTGGCAGTTCAGCAGCAGAGAATCGGCGTAAGAAACAAGGTCGAAGCTCTGATGAATATGGAAGAAGTTTCTGCAGATGTAAAGGCTGCAGCTGAAGAATGGTTCAACACTTATGATGATCTGAGAGCTTCAGAACCTGCAAGCAGAGCGCTTGAAAAGGCTATCAAGGAAGCTTCATTCGAAGGTGAAGCAGCAGTTCTGGCACAGAAAATCATGAACAGCAGCGATCACCTGTCAAAGAAGACTATGTGGATGGTCGGCGGTGACGGATGGGCTTATGACATCGGTTACGGCGGCTTAGACCACGTATTCTCAATGGGAGTAGATGTAAACATTCTGCTGGTAGACACAGAAGTATATTCAAATACAGGCGGACAGTCATCAAAGGCAACTCAGCTGGGTGCAGTAGCTCAGTTCGCAGCTGCAGGTAAGAGAAGCAGAAAGAAGGATCTGGGCGCTCTCATGATGACTTACAAGGATGTATATGTAGCACAGGTATCAATGGGCGCAAGCCAGAGCCAGCTGCTGAAGGCACTGCAGGAAGCAGAAGCATATCCTGGTCCATCAATCGTTATCGCTTACGCTCCATGTATCACTCACGGAATCAAGGCCGGCATGAGCTGCGTACAGGAAGAAATGAAGCGTGCGGTTGATTCAGGTTACTGGACTCTGTACAGATACAACCCAAGCAACACAGAACAGCCATTCATCTTAGACTCAGGTGAACCTAAGCTGGACTTCGAAGACTTCCTGGCAGGCGAAGTTAGATTCGCAGCACTGAAGAAGGACTTCCCTGAAGTAGCGGAAGAACTGTTTGCAGAAGCGAAGATCCAGGCTAAGAAGAAGTACGAAGAATACAAGAAAATGGCAACAGCTTCAATGGAGTAATCATTAATTATGAATCAGTATAGACAAGAGTATGAACAGAAATTAACTACAGCGCAGGAGGCTGTCAAAATCGTAAAATCCGGAGACTGGGTAGACTACGGATGGGGAAACGGCATGCCTTTTGAGCTGGATAAAGAGTTAGCGTTAAGAATCAAAGCTGACAATCTGAGAGGTCTGAAATTCAGAGGAGCTTTGGTTCTGAGACAGCTCTTCATATTTGATGTGGAAGATGCTGCACAGCACCTTTGCTGGAATAGCTGGCATATGAGTGGCGTTGAACGTAAGATGATCAAGAGTGGCGTTTCTTTCTATGCGCCTATCAAGTATTCCGAACTGCCTAAGTACTATGAGGATCTGCCAGATCCTGTGGACGTGGCAATGTTCCAAGTAGCTCCTATGGATGCCAACGGGTATTTCAACTTCGGAACAAACACTTCACACATGGCTATGATGTGCAGCCGTGCCAAGAAGATCATCGTAGAAGTAAACAATAAGATGCCAATCGTTCCGGGTCTTTTTGATGGCAAGGAAAAGGTTCACATTTCTCAGATTGACATGATTGTAGAAGGAAATAACAGAGACATTGACGCTCTGGGAACTCCTCCTACAAGCGATATCGACAGAAAGGTTGGAGAACTTATCGTAACTGAAATCACTGACGGTGCATGCCTACAGCTGGGTATCGGCGGTATGGCAAACGCAGTGGGATCAATGATTGCAGATTCAGATCTGAAGAACCTGGGCGTACATACAGAAATGTATGTAGATGGATTTGTGGATCTGGCTAAGGCAGGCAAGATCAACGGTCTTGCAAAGAATATCGACAAGGGTAAGCAGGTTTATGCTTTCGGTGCAGGAAGCCAGAAGATGTATGACTACCTCAATGAAAACCCTGAATGTTTGGGAGCACCTGTTGACTACACTAACGATGTTAGAGTTATCAGCCAGCTGGACAACTTCGTTTCCATCAACAATGCGGTAGACGTAGACCTGTTCGGACAGATCAATGCAGAATCATCCGGACCGGCACACATCAGTGGTGCAGGAGGACAGCTCGACTTCGTTCTGGGTGCATACTTGTCAAAGGGCGGAAAGAGCTTCGTATGCTGTCCATCAACATACAAGGACAAAGATGGCAGCATCAAGTCAAGAATCAGACCGATGCTAAAAGAAGGTTCAATCGTAACAGATACAAGAACTAATGCTCACTTCATCGTTACTGAATACGGTAAGGCTAACTTAAAGGGCCTGACTGTATGGGAACGTGCAGAAGCAATGATCAACATCGCTCATCCGGATTTCCGCGACGAGCTGGTCAAAGAAGCAGAAAAGATGAATATCTGGTTGCCGTCTAATAGACGATAAGATTAAGAATTATAAAAGACAGTACAATATGTACTGTCTTTTTTTCTTGCGTTGAAAGGTGCGAAGCACTCTTTTTTCTTGAATTATCCTATTGAGGTTTGGAAGCAAGCTCAACCATCATCTTGAAGGTTTCGCTATCCAAATCGCTCATATGTGGTTCTGAATTTCGTCTGCTTGGAGCGTTTAAATCTATATCGCAATATAGGATGTCCTCTTTATCATCGAGAATGTCTACCACTCTGCCATACTGATCAATGACACAACTGCTACCACGGTGCGGCGCTTCTTCGCGGACATCGTTGGTGCTCAAAATATAGCATTGATTCTGTATTGCCAGAGCGCTCAGATATGTCGGCATGTTCTCTACATAAGTAAAAGCTGAGGTTGTCAGAATCAGCTCTGCCCCTTGCAACATAAGGATTCTAGCAGGTTCAGGGAATTCAATTTCATAACAAATCAGCACGCCAAAACGACCGAATTTCGTATCGCAAACTTCGTAGCCGGAACCACCGGAAACCTTGTCTTTTTCATCACCCCAACGGTAAGTTTTTCTATGATTTAGCAGGATTTTGCCTGCATCGTCTATCAACGATGCGCTGATATATACCAGCCCGCTTTCTTTATCTCTTTCCGGATAACAGATCAGCACATGTACGCCGGCGTCAGCCGCCATAGCTCTGACCTTTGCGAGTTCCGGACCATCTACATAGATGGCGAGAGCCTCGAGTTCTTCCTTGGAAATGTCATAGCCGCAGTAAAAAAGCTCGGAGAAGCAGACTAGATCTGCGCCCTTTGCAGCGGCTTCTTTTATCACCGAAAATATCTTTTCTAAATTGGCTTTTGGATCGCCTTTTGCTGAGTAAATTTGTGCGAGTGCTGCTTTCATAAGAGTCTCCTTTCGGGGATCGATAAGTAGTCAAATCCTAATGTAAAATTATCACTCGTTTAAGGGGTTGTCAACTGTTATAAATTGCCTAAAAGTTTCGCAAAAATCGGCAAAAATATGTTAAAATCAACATAGTGAAGGCGGTGCTCCGATAGCGCGGGAGCCGGGGGTGAATGATATGCTAAAAAGCAAGAATAAAAAAGACAATATCGCAGTAGTTTCTGCATTTGTTTATATGATAATAGTTTTCTTCGCAGCCATATTTTTACTGGTTCTTGTTTGTGCAGACAACCTGGAAGTGGTGAACAAAAGAGCGAGCAATGAGATTACCACAGTAACTGATATGGATAGAAAGCTCATCAAGGATGAAGCGACACCGACGGGCAACGTGATAGAGTACAGCTTTACTTTGAAAGAGCAACACGAATATGACGAGTGTCTGGCATTTTATACTATACATCAGGCTATAGAGGTGTACATAGGCGGGGATAAAGTTTATAGTCTCCAACGTGCAGAACAGCTGGATATGGTGAAGACGGCGGGAACAAACTGGACGCTTATTCCGCTATATGCTGAGGATGTTGGCAAAGAAATTTGTGTTAGATTAACACCGGCGTACAAGCAGTTTGTTGACAGTGAGATTGAATTTCTTATGGGGCCTCAAACTGACATCATAGTAAAATCTCTACAGAAGAGTTTGCCTATTTTAATGATAAGCGGACTGGCAATCGTCCTGGGACTGATTCTGCTGGCTCTCTCCATATATCTTATGTGGAAGGACAAGAAAATGAATGAGATTTTCTCATTCGGGATATTCGCGCTGCTTCTGGGCGTATGGAGATTCACAGATACTGAGTTTTCGCCATATCTTGATCCTGATAAACCGCTTCTGTTGTTCTATATGTCTGTGCTGGCAATGATGGTCGGCATCATACCTATGGTAAAGGCTCAGAAGAGCAGAACAAGAACAAACTTCTCTGATGTTTACTGCCTAGTGGTTGGAATAATAAGCGTTCTTATGATGGCAATGGATCTCTTCGGTATCATAGATATCCGTGAAGTGCTTATCGTAGTTCATGTTACGATGTTTTGCGGACTTGGCTTAATTATAATAAATCTTATCAAGGCGCAAGGTATTAAAAATCCTAAGCCCGGAGACAACATAGACCGTGTAGTGCTTTGGGTGTTGATCGCTGGATCACTGGGAGACGCAGTGATCTTCTATACAACTGGAACTTCAGCGGGGCTGTTCTTCACATTGGTGGCATTCGTGGTTTCAACAATTTTAAAGGGAGTTTCGATTATCTATGTTTATTTGAAAAACGAAAGAGCGCTGATAGAGAAAGAAAAGCAGCTTGTTAATAGCAGAGCGGCTACGATGATGGGTCAGATTAGATCCCACTTCGTATTCAATGTGCTTAACGCAATCAGCGGTATGTGTAAGTATGATCCGGAAAAGGCAGACGAGACGGTAGTGAGGTTTTCCAGATATCTTAGGGCTAATGTAGATATAATGCAGAACGATACTCCATTGCCATTCAATACGGTGCTGAAAAGATTAGAAGACTATATAGCGCTGGAACAAGTGCGCTTCGAAAATAAAATCAATTTTATTAAAGATATAAAAGTTCAGAACTTCGAAATGCCTGCGCTGATTTTGCAGCCAATAGTCGAAAATGCGATCAAACATGGATTGACGCCAAAAGCGGGAGGCGGAACTATAACTCTCAAGACTTATGAAGAAGAGGACAATATATTTATAAAGATAACAGATGATGGCGTTGGTTACGACGTTAGTGCAGTGCCTAGAGAAGGTTCCGTGGGCATGAAGAATATACGATTCCGTCTTGATTACCTGATAAAAGGAACTATGGATATCAAAAGTGTTATAGGTACCGGTACCGAAGTGACTATCAAAATACCGAAGGGGGAATGAAGAGATGCATGTAATATATGTCGATGATGAGAGACCTGCTCACGAGAACTTCAAATACTCGATAGAAAAATTAGATAAATTTACTGCAGCTGACAGTTTGACAATGTTCCTGGATGGTGAACTGGCACTGGATTATGCTAAAGCTAACCCTGTAGATATCGCTTTTCTTGATATGCAAATGCCGGGAATCCATGGGCTGGATTTGGCGGTTAAGCTCAAAGAAATCAACGATCGTACTATGGTTGTTTTCGTGACGGCATACAGCCAGTATGCTCTGGATGCGTGGAATGTAGATGCGTCAGGGTATTTGATGAAGCCGTATCTGCCGGAAGATATCGTCAAGTATCTCGATAAATGCGCGGTAGCAAACGGATATAATAAGGAGGTTGTGATTGAGACCATTCCGTCCTTTTCTATTATTGCAAATGGCAAGGTCGTACAGATTCCGGGCGCTAAGACGCGTGAGCTTTTAGCTTTGCTTGTTGACAGAGGAAGCAGCGGCCTTTCATCCAGAGAAGGGATAGCATATCTTTGGCCGGATAAGCCTAATGATGCCAAAACCCAATCCTTGTTCAGAGTAACATACAAGAGAGTGGTGGACGCTTTGGCAGAAGCTGGCATTGCCGATATCTTGACAACTTCTGAAAATAGACGATATCTGCAGATAGAAAAAGTGAACTGTGACCTTTATAAGATACTATCCGGAGACGCAGAAGCCGCCAAGAAGTATAATGGCGTATATTTACAGGAATTTGCCTGGTCAGAAGAGAGAAATGCTCAGTTGCATCATATGCTTATTGATAGAGAAAAACACAACATATAGGGCATCGTAAAGAAGGTGGCAGAAAAATCAAAAAAACATAAAGTCCTCTTGAAAAAATGACGTTCAAGAGGACTTTTTGTTACGAAAATGTTACTGCTGAATTGATATAATTTGTCTATTAATTTGTATATAAAAAACCTTAAGACAGAACATAGAAGCAAGGCGTTCTGATTAAGGTTATTTTGTTTTTTATGAGAGGGTACATTAATGAAGAACAACAGTAAATTAGCAAAGAAAATTGTCGCTGTACTGGTAGCAATCGTAATGGTTTTCCAGTATGGACTGGGAGTTTCAGACGTTTCTGCGGCAGAAACATATGACATGGAGGATTTTATTAAATCCGTAACAGTCAAAGCTGAAGTAGGCGGCGTATATTATGATGTAACTAATGATAACTGTCCGCCTGTACCTAAGGATGCGAAAGTTAAAGTAAAAATCGCATACAATCCGGAATACAAGGATGATAAGAAAATCAAGTTCAATGAGGGCGACAAAATAACGTATAAACTGCCTGAAGGTATTCGCATTGAAAAGAAGCAGACAGGCGACGTTATGGATGGACCTACAGTTGTAGGTGATTATGTTATCGACACAAACGGAAACATCTTAATAACTATAACAAATAAGACTTATCTTGAGGCTACAGATGGCAACTTGAAAAACGGAACAATATCTTTCAACGGGAAGTTTAATGCCGGATCATGGGGAAATGGTGGAGATAGAGACCTTTTCATAGGCGGAGAAACTATTAAAGTTCCTTTCAAAGAAGACACTGTTGTTGAGAAGGCTAACCTTACAATCACAAAGACTGACGTTGGCGATAAAATCAAGTGGGACAGTGAAAAGGGATGGTACTACATCGAATACACTATTCAGGTAAAAACAGACAAAGCTAATACTAAAACTATAGAAAACATTGTAGTAACAGATGAATTTGTCTCAGGAGCCAGCTACATAGATACAAGCGGAACTATTGAAGGAGTTGCGTCTAGCGGAATATACTATCAAGAGGTCCCTGCAGGAACTACATTTGATAAAGAGAGTCGCACGTGGACTATTGGCGCTATGGCTAAGAATCAAACCAAGACTCTTAAGTTCAAAGTTAAGTTAACAAACAAAATAACTCAGGCGGGAAGTGCAGCTGATCGTGTGGTTAAAAATACTGCCCACCTCAAAGCAGATGGTATTTCAAAGGACTCAACTGCAACAACAACAACTTCTGCGGGAGTTACTATTACAAAGACTAATGCGGGCTATGATTTAGAGAATAAAACGGTTACATATACCGTTGTGGTTAAGGCAAACGACGGAAACAAATGGACACTTAACAATGTAACAGTAGAGGACGTGTTTGGTGATAACAAGAGTTATGTAACAAATTATGTATCTAGTACACCGTCAGAGAACGTTTCAATGGATGCAGCTACCAAGAAAGTGACTTGGAATGTTGGTTCTTTGGCGCCAAAAGAGAGTAAAACACTGAATTATACAGTAAGAATCAGTGATGATATTTTCGCACCGAAAGGAAAAGAG
>JAZUBM010000098.1:0-10574 GCA_045638485.1 Lentihominibacter sp.
GGTTAAGGTCATCAAGCAGATGCCTCGCCATGCCATCGTTGAAATAAGCATCAGAGAAGGTAAGAACAGACAGGTTCGTAAGATGTTTGCAGCGGTTGGAAATAAAGTTATGGAACTTCAGAGAACATCAATCGGAGAAATCAAGCTGGGAAGATTGATGGAAGGACATTACAGAAAACTCAACAGAGAAGAAATTGAATACTTGAAGAAGTTGTAAAAAAAGAGACCTCTTAGAGGTCTCTTTTAATATGCGTTTGTTATTTTCTCTGCATTTCCTTTGGAGTTACGCAGATGCCTTTAGCTCTTGCAACTACGATTGGTTCGTCAAGGAAGTCAGCAGCTGAAGCGCTGATGTCAGGTCTTGCAGCAACAACTTTTCTAGCTTCGAACTTCATCTTTCTTGAAGTGTTACCCATTTCATAGATTTCACCGTAAACTTCCAGGTAGTCTCCAGCATATGTAGGAGCCAGGAATTCAGTTTCATCGTATCTCAGGAACAGACCTTCATCTCCGTCACACTTGATCAGCAGTTCTGTAGCAACGTCGCCGAACAGGTGGTTCATGTGAGCTCCGTCAACCAGGCTTCCGCCATAATGAGCATCTTTATGTGACATACGTACTCTCAGCATTGATGTGATTTTTTCCATTTTAGTTTCTCCTTTTTTAAATTTCGAAATTTAATAAGTTGTTTATACTATAACTTATTGCAAAAGATGTGCCAATGGTTTATTATTGAAATCAAGCAGAAGTGAACCGATTTGTGTTCAAAGGTGATTCGAAAAAGGTAGAATAAATATGAAAAACGCGTATGGATTGAATAGAGTAATGATGCCCTCTCAAGTTTTCCCCGCATCAGCATGGCAACTTGATAACAGCAGAACGCTCATGAGCGGAGAAATGAGAGTCAGCGTAAAGAAAATACATATCGAAGGAACAGGCTTCAGACAGATATGTCAAGAAGCCAACAACGATGAAGAAATAATAAAAGAGAAGATAAATGATATCGTTATCAGAAGAGGTAAATTGCATAACCCTGTAACCGATACAGGCGGCTTGCTTTACGGTGTAGTTGAAGAAATGGCTGAGGACTACGACAACAGCAAAGGTCTTAAAGTTGGCGATGAAGTCATTCTCAATGCGTCTCTTTCCTGTACACCTCTTTACCTCGATAAGATTGTTAGTATTGATAGGATGTACACGCAGATTGATGTGGAAGGCTATGCAATAATACTTCCGGGTATGCCGGTAGTTAAAAGGCCTTCAGACCTTCCTGTAGATCTTTTGATGTTTACGTTTAACGAATCGGGAACGCTGTATACTGTCGGTAATGAAGCGAAAGGAAAGAAACGTTTTGCAGTGGTTGGGAATAACCCGATGATGAATCTGATATTCGGATATACTATTAGAAAAAGCGCGGGAAAGGATGCGGAAGTTTACTGTGTGTTTGACATTAATACTGAAATCTTGCTCAAAGGTTACAAGATCGAAAAATTGATGTCAGAGGTATTTAATGATATTTCCTATCACAACTTGCTTAGACCGGTAGAGTGCCTAAAGACATTCAATGATGTTCCGCCAATGGATATGACTGTGAATTGTGCAGATATTCCGGGGGCTGAAACCATTAATATAATAGGAACAAAAAACGGTGGAACCGTTATATTTGCAAACTTTATAAGCAATTACAATATCGCTCTGTATGTTACAGAAGCGGTTTCGAGAAACATAAGAATTCGTTGTGCGGATGGTTATCTGGAAAAGTATGATGAGTTTGACTTTGAGATTGTAAAGGAACTGGCACCTTACTTTAAAGATGCAGGTGTCCACGAAAATCTCAGAGTGAAGGGCAGACATAAAGAAGTGCCGGGCATGAATCATTATGTAAGCTATGGTCTTACTATGGCTGAAGATTTCGTGGCTGTAAGCAGAAGTATGAAGGCGGTAATGGAAGAAATTATGAGCGTTTCCAAGTACGACTGCAATGTACTTATTACAGGAGAAACCGGTGTCGGTAAAGAAAAAGTTGCCAACATTATTCAGAAGAACAGTTCAAGAAAAGTGCAACCTTTCATTAAAATAAACTGTGCATCCATAGCTCCGAATCTGATAGAATCAGAGTTCTTCGGATATGAAAAGGGCGCCTTTACAGGTGCCAATGCCGGAGGCAAAAAAGGCTACTTCGAGGCTGCTGATAACGGTGTAATATTCCTTGACGAAGTAGGTGAGTTGCCTTTGGATATACAGGCGAAGCTGCTGAGAGTAATTCAGGATGGAGAGTTTATTAAGGTGGGAGGAACCGAGCCTGTTAAGACCAATGTTAGAATAATTTCGGCTACAAACAGGGATTTGGAAGAACAGGTTGAAAAGAAGCTGTTCAGAAGAGACCTGTACTATAGACTCAACGTATTTCCAATACGAGTACCGGCCCTCAGTGGAAGAAGAGAGGATATTCCGCCGCTTATCGACAGCTTTATAAGAAAGTATAACGATAAGTTCGGGGTAGAAAAAGATATTGACGATGAAGCTAAAGAATATATGCAGAATCGTGACTGGCCGGGTAATATCAGAGAGTTGGAAAATGTTACCCAAAGACTTATTATCGGCTGCAAGGGCGAAACCATCACCGTGCTCGATGTAATGAAGGAGCTTCATGGCAACAAGATGGAGAGCTTTGTTCTGGACTTTGATAAGGAACAGCTGGAAAGTGGAGAAATGGATCTTGCCAGCATGGTTGATAATTTTGAAAAGAATATTATCAAGTACGCATGTGAAAAATTCGGTTCCACAAGAAAGGCGGCAAGGGCTATTAATATAAGTCAAACACAGTTGGTCAGAAAGAAAAACAAGTACGGATTATAGGCTGAACCGAAATAGAATCGCATAAAAACGAGGTGATGAACCGAAAAGTGTTCGCAAACCTCGTTTTTTTATGTCCTAATAGGACAAAGCAGAAGAGGGCTAAATTTAATCAAAATATATAAATTAGAAAAGTCTGTAAATTTCAACGTTAGTGGAAAGGGTCGCTTTTTCATGGCACATCTTTTGTAAAAATGGCATGTAAATTGCTATATAAATAGATACGTTAATTATGTATGCGAGTTTGTAAAAACCTAAATGCATAAAAAAATAAAATTTATAATATTTTTGAGGAGGAACTAAACATGAAAAAAGGATGCCCTTACGGAACACACAGAGTTATCGAACCTAAAGGAGTACTGCCACAGCCAGCAGACGTAATTGATAACACTATGGAAATCTATGACAATGAAGTTCTCATCGACGTTAAGACACTGAACATCGACTCCGCTTCATTCACAGAAATCGTAAGAAGAACATGCGATGGCAAGAAGCCTGCTGACATCGAAGGTGATGTAGCTGAAATGGATAAAGTTAAGGAAACTATGAAATCCATCGTTGCCAAAGCTGGTAAGCATAAGAATCCTTGGACTGGTTCAGGCGGAATGCTGATCGGTACAGTTAAGGAAATCGGACCTGCTTACGTAGGAGATCTGAAGGTTGGAGATAAGATCGCTACACTGGTATCACTTTCACTGACACCACTGGTAATCGAAGAAATCCACGAAATGAGACCTACAATTGACCAGGTTGACATCACAGGACAGGCTATCCTGTTCCAGAGCGGAATCTACGCTAAGTTACCTGATGACATGCCTGAAGGACTGGCACTGTCAGCACTGGACGTAGCAGGAGCTCCTGCACAGGCTGCTAAGCTTTCAAAGCCTGGTGAAACTGTACTGGTAATCGGTGGTGGCGGTAAGTCCGGACTCCTCTGCCTGTACGAAGCAAAGAAGAGAGTTGGCGTAACTGGTAAGGTTATCTGCGCTGCAGGATCACAGAAATCAGAAGACAGAGCTAGAGCACTGAATCTGGCTGACGAATACTTCCACATGGACGCTGCAGATGCAGTAGGCATGTACAACAAGATCATGGAACTGACAGATGGCAAGCTGTGTGACGTTGTTATCAACTGCGTAAACATCGAAAACACTGAAATGGCTTCAATCCTGTCATGTAAGGATGACGGTACTGTATACTTCTTCTCCATGGCAACAAGCTTCACAAAGGCTGCTCTGGGTGCAGAAGGCGTAGGCAAGGACGTAAACATGATCGTAGGAAACGGTTACACTAAGGGCCACGCAGAAATCACTCTGCAGGTTCTGAGAGAACATGAAGGAATCAAGAAGTTATTCGAAGAAATGTACGCTTAATTTAGTACTTAGTATCGAAATGTGAGAGGGGAAGAAATTCCCCTCATCAAATATCAGAAAGGAGCTAAATAATGGCTATTAGAAATTGGAAAGACGTTCCTCTTTGGAAAGACGTTACTGATGAACAGTGGAACGACTGGCATTGGCAGGTAGAAAACAGACTGAATACAGTAGAACAGATTAAGCAGGTTGTTAACCTGACTCCTGAAGAAGAAGCTGACATCGCTAAGGTTATGGATGGCTTCAGAGTAGGAATCACTCCTTACTATGCATCACTGATGGATCCAGATGATCCTAGCTGCCCTGTAAGAATGCAGGCTGTTCCTATCATCGAAGAAACTCACAGATCAGAAGCTGACATGCTGGATCCTCTTCACGAAGACGAAGACTCCCCAGCTCCTGGACTGACTCACAGATATCCTGACAGAGTTCTCTTCCTGATCACTGACCAGTGCTCAATGTACTGCAGACACTGCACAAGAAGAAGACTGGCAGGAGAAACTGACGGAGCTAGAAGCAGAGAAGATATCGACGCTTGCATCGAATACATCAGAAATACTCCTGTTGTTAGAGACGTTCTGCTGTCAGGCGGAGACTGCCTCTGCGTAGAAGATGAAGTTATTGAATACATCTTCACAGAACTGAGAAAGATTCCTCACGTAGAAATCGTAAGACTGGGCTCAAGAACTCCTGTAGTTATGCCTATGAGAATAACTGACAAGCTTTGCGATATGCTGAAGAAGTTCCACCCTGTATGGCTGAACACTCACTTCAACCATCCTAAGGAAATGACTCCTGAAGCTGAAGAAGCTCTGAGAAAGCTTGCTGATGCAGGTATCCCTCTGGGCAACCAGTCAGTACTGCTGAGAGGCGTTAACGATGACGTACACGTAATGAGAAACCTGATGCACGAACTGGTTAAGAACAGAGTAAGACCTTACTACATCTATCAGTGCGACCTGTCACTGGGAATCTCACACTTCAGAACACCTGTATCAAAGGGTATCGAAATCATCGAAGGTCTGAGAGGACATACTTCAGGTTACGCAGTACCTACATTCGTAGTAGACGCACCGGGAGGCGGCGGAAAGACTCCTGTAATGCCTCAGTACATCGTTTCACAGACACCTGATAAGATCATCCTGAGAAACTACGAAGGCGTTATCACTACTTACACAGAACCTGGATACCAGCCACCACTGCAGTGCAGCTATGAAAACTGCAAGGACATCGAAGGCTACAGATATGAAGGTGTAGCAGGACTGGCACAGGGCGAAAGAATGTCAATGGAACCAATGGGTCTCCTGAGACACGAAAGGAATAAGAAATAGACCATGTTTTCACTGTCGGAGCTTTCACAAAAATATAAAACAATCTCAATCGTAGGAATGGCTAAGAATGCCGGTAAGACTACTGCTCTCAACTACCTCATAGAAGAGGCTATGGATGAAGGGGTGGTTTTGGGTATCACATCTACAGGAAGAGATGGTGAAAGCACCGACCTTGTAACAGGGACTGATAAACCCAGAGTATTTCTGGACGCGGACACCATCGTATCGGTGCCTACACAGCTTTATGATTTGGCAGACGCAGGCCTTGAAATCCTGAAGATGACAGAATACGGTTCATCGATAGGACAGATAATGCTTTGCAGAGTAGTTAACAGCGGTTATGTGCAGATTGCAGGTCCTGTTATCAACGCAAGCCATCAGAAGATGTGCGAAGAAATGCTTGATTTGGGTGCAGAGCTGGTGCTGATTGACGGAGCAATAGATCGAAAATCCATAGCAGCACCCGGCACGTCCGATGCGATCATCCTTTCCACTGGAGCGGTTTTATCAAGAAGCATGAAGAAAGTCATAGAAGAGACGGCTCATACCGTTGGACTTTATAGATTGCCATGCTTGGAAGATGGAGAGGACAAGGACACAATATTAGAACATTTGGGTGAAGAACGACTCATGATCGCGGGGAAAGGAAAGATTAGAATGCTTGACCGAACAACAGGTCTGGGCGCAGGAAAATTCCTGGACGGTCAGATCGATGAAGACACCGAGTATATATACGTACCCGGAGCTTTCACACAAAGTGTCGTAGCAGATATCAATCCTAAAAAACTTAAGAATATAACTTTTGTTCTTAAGGATCCAACAAAGATTTTTATCGATTCAATAGCTTGGGGGCAGTTGAGAAAGAAAGGGCTTTCGGTAAAGGTTTTGGAAAACATCAAAGTTGCGGCCGTTACCGTTAACCCTTCCGCTCCCGGCGGATATGCCTTCGAACATGAGGAATTATTAAGAGGAATGCAAGCAGCGATACCGGATATTCCGGTTATAGATGTAATGCTATAAAAAGAAATGTAGGGTTAATAGCAATTATAAAGAAAGGAGCAGCAGATGGTCATAGTTAAACGACTGGCAAATATGAAGACGAGAAAAGAAACCGGTCTTGATTTTGTCGTATCTGCAATTAATTTACAGACTCCTTTCGGCGTTAAGCAGATCAAAGAACAACAGCCGTTTCTTCCGGGGGAGGAGGAGTTACTTAGAGAGGAACTTCTTAGAATCGGCAGAATGAAAGACATTGCTGTAGCGGCGCCAAAAGAAATCAGCTTGCTTCAGGAGACCTTTATGGTCATGAAAGACAATACATTTAGTATAGAGAGGTCGGGATCCTCGGTATTGTCTGTGGTCGAAATATTCGAGATAAAAAGCCTGCTTCTGCAGATGGAGAAAATCATAGAACAAGCCGGTAGGCTGGGATTTCCGAAAGAATTCATACCTGAGGATACAACAGCGCTTTTAGACGTGTTGGATCCGGGTGGTGACAGGTTGAATACCTTCTATATCTACGATAGCTTCTCAGAAAAACTGGGAGAACTCCGTAGAGAAAAGAAGGAAAAGGAAAGAGAAATAAGAAAAACGCAGAAGAAGGTAAAGGAACTCGTAAAACAAAAATACGGAATATCTCTTACCCCTAAATTCGAACTGGTGGTATCAAAGAGTGACCAAGATAGTATAAAAATGATTGATGAGATTTCCGAAATGACGCGAACCGACGAAGATTACATGTCGGTTACCTTTTCTCTTGCCTCCACTGAAGAAGTGGAACAACTCATGAAAGATTGTGATCAACTCATGAGTCTGATAGAAGATGAGGAACTAAGCGTAAGGGAAAAGCTGTCGGAGGAGATTTCAAAGTATGGCGAGGTGCTTTTGGAAAACTGCCGTCGTATCGGTAGTTTGGATATAACCCTTTCAAAGGCGCTGTATGCTGAGAAACACAACTGCGTAATGCCTGAGATAGTAGAAGAACATGTACTCGAATTTGAGGACGGTAGACATCTTCAGCTGGAAGAGGCGCTTTTAGCTAGAAAAGGTGGCGAATATTGTCCGGTAAGCATGAGCCTTGCCGACGGAGTAACATGCATTACAGGCGCAAACATGGGAGGCAAGACCATATCTCTTAAACTGGCGGGTATGGTTTCGATTCTGTCACAGTACGGATTCTTCGTACCGTGCAAAAGGGCAAAAGTCGGCCTTTCCAACTATATGCAGATCTTAATAGGAGACAGTCAG
Source organism: Lentihominibacter sp. (assembly GCA_045638485.1). Taxonomy (GTDB): domain Bacteria; phylum Bacillota; class Clostridia; order Peptostreptococcales; family Anaerovoracaceae; genus Lentihominibacter. The sequence goes on from JAZUBM010000098.1 coordinate 7,808, forward strand.
TCCATCGAAAGAGGACTGTCAAGCTTCGGCAGCGAAATGGAGGAGCTTAAGGAGATCCTTGATAATAGTAGAGACCGATCCTTGCTTCTCATAGACGAAATTGCCAGCGGAACGAATCCGGCTGAAGGGCTGGCATTGACAAGAAGTCTTGTGGATTACCTGAAGGAGAAATCTTACATAACTCTGATGACAACTCATTTTGAGACTGTTACAGAAGATAAAAGTGTAAGGAATCTGCAGGTAACGGGCCTTGCGGGCGTGGACTTCGAAAGACTCGATAAAGAGCTTAGATACGCCAAGAGAAAAGACAGAATAAATATCATATCAAAGTATATGGATTATCGTCTCAGATTGGTGGACAGCGCTAAGGAAATCCCTAAGGATGCGCTGAATATAGCGAAAATGCTGGGAATTGACAAAGACATCATAGAGAAAGCAAAGGATTATATTAAGTAAGAAGGAGAAAAAGGATGAAAAGCAAACTGAATTTAGATCCGAAAGTAATTGACAGTGCTCGCTCCTGCGCAGGAAGAATCGCGGAAAGCATGCAGGAGTTCATCGACAGACACACTACTGTCAGTACAGAAAGAACGATCTTAAGACTTCTGGGCGTTGATGGTATCGACGAAGTTGAAACACCACTGCCTAACGTAGTTGTAGATCAGATAAAAGACGCAGGCGGACTTCCAAGAGGCGTAGCATACTGGATGGGTAATGCAATGATCCAGACAGGCAAAACTCCTCAGGAAATCGCTGAAGAAATGGCTGCAGGTAACTTAGAAATCACTAAGCTTCCACTGGCACCTGCTAAGGAAGCTGAAGAAAAGATTATGCCTGTAGTATTAGATGCTCTGAAGAAAATCAGACAGCAGACAGAAAAGAGAAATCAGTATCTTGAGACTATTGGCGAAGGCAGAAAGCCATACCTGTATGTAATCGTAGCAACAGGAAACATCTACGAAGACGTTGTACAGGCACAGGCTGCTGCTAGACAGGGTGCGGACATCATCGCAGTTATCAGAACTACTGCACAGTCACTCCTGGACTACGTTCCTTACGGACCAACAACTGAAGGTTTCGGCGGAACTTACGCTACTCAGGAAAACTTTAGAATAATGAGAAAAGCTCTGGACGAAGTTGGTGAAGAAGTTGGCAGATACATCAGACTGTGTAACTACTCATCAGGAATGTGCATGCCTGAAATCGCTGCAATGGGCGCTCTGGAAAGACTGGACGTTATGCTGAATGACGCTCTTTACGGAATCCTGTTCAGAGATATCAACATGCAGAGAACACTGGTTGACCAGTACTTCTCAAGAGTTATCATCGGATATTGCGACATCATCTTCAACTCAGGTGAAGATAACTACCTGACTACAGACGATGCTTACGAAGCAGCACATACAGTACTGGCTTCACAGTTCATCAACGAACAGTTCGCAGTTCTGGCAAACGTTAAGGAAGAACAGATGGGTCTGGGACATGCATTCGAAATGGATCCTGATATTGAAAACGGCTTCCTCTATGAACTTTCACAGGCAATCATGGCTAAGGAAATTTTCCCTAATGCTAACCTGAAGTACATGCCTCCTACTAAGTTCATGACAGGAAACATCTTCAAGGGACAGATTCAGGATGCTCTGTTCAATCTGATCGCAGTATGGTCAGGACAGTCACTGCAGCTGCTGGGAATGCTGACAGAAGCTATTCACACACCACACATGCATGACAGATACCTCTCAATCGAAAACGCTCAGTACATCTTCAACAATGCTAGAGATATCGGTTCAGAAGTAGAATTCAAGGAAGGCGGAATCATCCAGGAAAGAGCACAGTTCGTACTGGCTGAAGCTGACAAGCTGCTCCACGAAATCGAAAAAGAAGGCCTCTTCTCAACAATCGAACAGGGTAAGTTCGGTGGCGTTAAGAGACCTAGAGATGGTGGAAAGGGCCTTGAAGGCGTATGTGTTAAGGATGACGAATACTTCAATCCGTTTATTCCGCTTATGTTGGGAGGTGCAAAATAATGACTGCAGCAAATACAGCAATCGCTCAGGTAGATCTGACAAAAGTAAAGCCTTATGGCGATACACTCAATGACGGTATGGTTGAACTGGCTTTCACACTTCCTGTACCTTTCGGTGAAGAAGGAAGCGAAGCTGCTAAGATCTTGGCTAAGAAGATGGGTCTTGATGAACCAAACGTTGTTTACTCAAAGAACATGACAGATGGCTACACATTCTTCGTAGTATACGGAAAGTGTCAGCACACTGTAGACTACACTACTATCAAGGTTACTAAGGTAGAAGTGGATGTTATGGATAGACTTGAATGTGCTCAGTACATCAAGGACAATATCAAGAGAGAAGTTGTTATCGTAGGTGCTTCAACAGGTACAGATGCTCATACAGTAGGTATCGATGCTATCATGAACATGAAGGGCTTCCACGGACACTTCGGTCTTGAAAGATACGAAGGAATCAACGCTATCAACATGGGTAGCCAGGTTCCTAACGAAGTTCTGATCCAGAAAGCTAAGGAAGTAAACGCTGATGCTATTCTGGTATCACAGACTGTAACTCAGAAGGACGTACATATCGCTAACCTGACTAACATGGTTGAGCTTATGGAAGCAGAAGGAATCAGAGACAAGGTTATCCTCGTATGCGGAGGACCTAGAATCTCACACGAACTGGCTCAGGAACTGGGATATGATGCAGGCTTCGGAGCACACACTTATGCAGAACATGTTGCTTCATTTGTATTA
>JAZUBM010000099.1:0-12224 GCA_045638485.1 Lentihominibacter sp.
AGTCCGTTCCTGAAACTTCCGCAATAACCATTCCTAATAAATTATATGCCAAACTGCTGTATCTAAATTTGCCTTCTGATGGATGCCACAATAATTTACGATCCGAAACTTCAGATGAAAGAGCGTATCTTCTAAGGGAAACCTCATCTGTTTCGTGCTTTTCCCAGCAATAATTGGATACGTCAGTAAACCCTGAAGTATGACAAAGCATGTGTTCAATCGTTATGTCTTGCCATCGTTTATCGGCGATTGACAACCATGGTAAAACATCACACAACTTGTCAGCCAAAGAGAGTTTGTTTTTCTCGACAAGCTTCATAATTCCTGCCGCAGTAAACAGCTTAGAAACTGACGTGCAATGAAACACAGTGCCCTTCAATACAGGCTCTTTTGTGGCATAGTTCCTATGTCCCAGTGCACCTGTAAAAGTCACATCTCCACAACAAACGCCCACAGCAAGTCCCGGAATATCATAAAAATCCGCCACATATTTTATGAAGTTTTCACAAATAAGATCGAGGTTTGCTTTATCCTTTACCATTGCATTAGAATCCCTTTTTCAGTATAATGAAAACAACATTACGTTATAACCAATTAAAGTATAAAATAAGGAGCTTTCACATGCAATATAGGAAATTCAAGAATATCGGCAAAGACGTTTCCTTGCTGGGAATGGGATGTATGAGACTCCCACAGCTGGAAGACGGTTCCGTAAATGAAGCTGAAGCTATAGATATTATCAGATCCGCCATTGATGCCGGCATTAACTACGTTGATACAGCTTATCCTTACCATAATGGTATGTCTGAAAAGATTCTAGGTAAAGCCCTCAAAGACGGTTACAGAGAAAAGGTTCTTCTGGCTGACAAAATGCCTATCTGGCTGGCTAAAGACGAAGATCATATGAGAACAATCTTCAACAAACAGCTGGACAGACTGGGTGTAGACTGCATCGATATGTATCTGGTTCACAACGTGGGAGTTCCTATTTGGAAGCGTTGCAAGAAACTGAACTTAATGCCTTTCCTGGAAGAAATGAAGGCTGAAGGCAAAATCAAGCACATCGGTTTCTCTTTCCACGATAAACTGGAATTTTTCAAAGAAATGATCGATGAATATCCATGGGAATTCTGTCAGATTCAATTGAACTACATGGATAAGAATCATCAAGCGGGAGTTGAAGGTCTTAAATATGCTGCCGAAAAGGGCCTCGATGTTATTATCATGGAACCGCTTAAAGGCGGCAGACTTACAGACTTCGTTCCTCCAACAGTTCAGGAATTATGGGACGGTTTCGAAACTAAGAGAACTCCTGCAGAATGGGCTTTCAAATGGCTTGCGAACATGCCTGAAGTTACTCTTATGCTCAGCGGTATGAGTTCCAAAGAGCAGCTGATGGAAAACATCAAAATTCTCTCAGCCGAAGATGCACACGTGCTTACTGAAGAAGAAACTGCTCTCATCGATAAAGTTTCCGACGAATACAACAGACTTATCAAGTATTCATGCACAGGCTGTCAGTATTGCATGCCATGCGTACAGAAACTGGATATTCCTAAGATTATCGGATATTACAATGACTGGAATGTTTATGAACATAATCCATCAACAAAATTCGAATACGATACATGGATTCCGGCCGGAAGACATGCATCAGACTGCATAGGTTGCAAAGCTTGTGAAGAAAATTGTCCGCAAGGTATCCCTATCGCTCAGGCCATGAAAGATGCTGCAGACGCATTTGGACAGTAAATAAAAGCCCCGAGATCATATCGATCTCGGGGTTCTTATTTTTATTTTACTTATTAATATCTTTTATTTCAGCATATTTGCGATCTTCTGCATTCCTGCGATTTCCTGCTTGCAGTAATCTGCGATCCAGCCGTAAGCTTCGTCGAGGGCATCTTCATAAACAGCCTTAGCTCCTTCGATATCAGGTTCCTCACCATTGTAGTCAGCCATGTAGAGATCATATGTAGTATCTCCTACATATGTTACCTTTGCTAATCTATCTTTACCCCAGTAGAGGTTTTCTTCAGGTACGAAGTCTGCATCGTACTGTGATGCCGAGCTGTCACCTACTGCCTCACCGAAGTAATAGTAGTACCAGTCATGGTAGGAGTTCATGTTAAATGCGATATCCAGAGCGCCTTCACCATCATCTCCCCACAGTATACCTTCATCCAGTGCTGCTAAAGTTCCCTGCAGCAACTCAATATTAGTGTTCACCTGTGGATGTCCCATATATACATCACAGTCATCTGCCTTTAGGTACTGAACCTGAATTTCATTGAATGCTTTCAAAGAAATTGCATCCAGTGCATTACCTTCTGCTCTAAGAGTTGCAATAGTTTTTTCGTCAGCACCTTCTGCCATAGCCGCTTCATATCTAGCATTCACATCAGCAATCTTTTCATTGTGAGCAGCAGCAGCTTCTCTCAGCTTGTTCAGCTCAGCCTTATATTCTTCTACATCAACGCCTGCGGCCTTTGCAATATCATCATTGAGGTTAGCTTCTAACTCATCGCAAGTAGTTGTAATATCTAATTCCATAGCAGGCATCTTATCCATGTAGATGGAAAACGCACCGTACCAGTGGATATTAGTCTTCATAGCATCTTCATCGTATGTATCTGCATCATCGAAGTGAGTGTGGTAACGCTGAGTACCGAAATCACCGCCAACACCACCGTTGAGCATATACGGAACACCATGCCATCTATACGAAACACCATCTTCCATGTTGGAAACGTTAGTAACTTCCTCACTCATGATGATGTCGCCATAAGGCACAACCAGTCCGGATTCAGCAATCAATTTCTGAGTCATTGCTCTGTATTCAGGAACTGTGATGATATTCAAAGTATTGTCTTCATTCACATAGCCAGGAAGTTCTGTATTAATCATGCAGATAGTCTTCTTAGCCCAGTCAGGATTAGCTTCTATCATTCCCCATGCTCCTGTAGTCCAGTCAAACTGAGAATCTGCAGCACCCCATTCTTCTGCACCGTGAGCAACTACCAGGATATCATTTTCAGGTACATATCCGGAGTCAATCATAGCCTTAGCCACTGCGAATGTAAGAGAAACTGCAGTACAGTTGTCCTGGAATCCAAACCAATATTTATCATAGTGGGATCCAAGGATGATCTGCTGATCGCCTGACTTACCAGGAATCTTACCTACTACATTGTAAGTTGTTCCGCTGTCATCAGCAGCATATTCTACATCAACCATCAGAGTAGCTTTATTCTTTCCTTCTTTGATAGCTGCTTTGATTTCTTTAGCCTGGTTTGCGGAGATAGCTACCGTAGGGAGTAAATCTTCACAGCAGATATCCTGTACGTTGATGGAGTCTTTACTTATTTCACCGTATCCGCTGTTAGCCCATGTTACGATAGCTGCAGCACCCTGCTCATAGGCACATCTAACATAACCGTCAATCCATGCTTCATTGGCCTGGTCTACTTTAGCCAAAACGATCTTACCCTTAACATCTTCCATTTCCAGATAATCGTATTCATAGCCACCGCCTGCATCTACGATTTCAGCAGTAATACCATCAGCATCTGTACCTGAGCACTGATATGCTGCAGGCATCAGATCGATGTCAGTGCCTTCTATAGTAAGGCTGGAATCATTAAACTGGAACTTATCAACCGGTGTTCCAACCTTTTCTACATCTACGAGGCCTATCTTTTCCATTTCTTTTGCCAGATAGTCTGCTGTCTTGTGTTCAGCATCAGAACCTGAAGTTCTCCAGCCCAGCTCATTGTCCGCCAAGTCCATGTTATAACCCAGCTCATAAGCCAGTTCATACGCATAATCCATATCGATGGCATCCGCGAATGCCTGAACTTCCCCGGCCATTGACAGGTCTGAATCAACGCCTTTCTGTCCACATGCACTGAACGTCATGGTAACAAGAGCCAGCACAGCTATAATGCATAGTAATCTTTTTTTCATGATTCCCTCCTTTATTTATTACGTGCACACTTATATATTGCTAGTTTAGTTTTATATAAGTTTAGAACAAATATATTATAATGTATTAAAGCAATGAAGACAATAAAAAGGCCCGAAAAATCACATTGTTTTTCAGGCCTTGGTTTATATTATTTGTTATTTATAATTGACTTTATTTTGCAGGCTGAGCTACGATGAATGACTGTGCAAGTTCATCTCCAGGGAATACACAATTCCACATGTAGTAGAATCTTTCTGCAGGTACTACATAGTATCCATCCTGATAATGGTCACTTGTATCATATGGGTCAGCTACGATAAGAACATCATCACTAGGATTATCTTCCTGCATAGTATCAATACCGATAATTACTTCCCAATGTCCGGACCAATCCATCCACGCGATCATCATAGGAACTCCGGTGTCTATGTTCTTGATAACATCTGCTTCAAATGCTTCAAGAGTTTCATAGTAGTACTCGCCATCTTTATTTACCTGATAGTCCCAACCGATTTCTTCAAAGAGCTTAACCAGACCTGATGCCAGAACTCCGGTTTCAGGTTTGCATCCTGTCATTTCAGCGATGGTCATTTCATCATATTTTTCGATGTCACCGTCGAACCAATTCAGAACCATATGAGCTGATGCAGGTCCGCAAGTATATTCTGTTGTCTGCTGATAAGTTTCAAAGTTTGATAAGATATGTAATGAACCTTCGCTTGCCATGTTGTAATAATCATTTATTGCGAAATATTGAGTTTCCGGATTATCACACCAGCCGGCATATGCATCTGCACCCAGATCATCCTGCGCTGTAGCGTATCCATCAGGTACTCCTACTTCATGTTTTTCAGGTGCTGCTGAGCCTCCACCACATGCTGCCAACAGTAACACCATCATAAGTGCTGTAATCAGCGTTAATATTAACTGTTTTTTCTTCATAAATGCGAACCTCCTTTGCGATTTTATTACAGTATAATTTTATAACTATATTCTAATAAAGTCAATCAAACCAATAAAAAATCGCCTCGGTAAATCCAAGGCGATTTTTATTCCTTATTTGTCTGTTAATACTGTACCCTAATTAGTTACCTAATTATTTCAGCATATCCAGCATCATCTTTTCGTTCAGAGCGTCAGCATATTCGGAATCCATTTCTCTGATACCAGCTGGGAATCCGTACTTAGCCAGTCTTTCTACGAATGGATCTGGATCGAAGTGTTCTGGACCCCAAGCACCAGCTTCGTTCCAGATACCCTTAGCGATGAGTTCCATCATGATTACAGGACCTACTGCAGTCTGAGCAACTACTGAGTTAGTAGTGTACTTAGCGATACATTCCTGGTTGTCAGCGATCTGATACAGGTAAACTGATCTGTACTTGCCATCTTTCCATCCAGTTACCCATGAACCAGCACAACCCTTACCAGTCATAGTTTCTGTTGATGATACAGGGTTAGGGATTACCTTACATACGAAGTCTCTTGGAGTGATTTCGCTGTCGCCAACCTTGATCTTAGTGTGCTTGTCATCCAGTCCCCATCCGTGCAGAACCATCAGCTTAGCTCTGAATTCTGCAGGAACGCCGTACTTGAATGTTACTCTGTTACAATCGATTTCTCTTGGAACGAGCAGTACTTCTTCGTGTTCTACGTTAACTACTTCTACGTCGCCGATTCCGCCAGGGAAGTTGAAGATTTCAGGTTCTGAGAACTGTTCAGTTGTGAACCAGTGTCCTTCAGGGAATTCTTCGTTCTTTTCCCAGATTACTGGAGGAGCCAGACATTCTTCGATAGTTGTCCATACGGAGAATCCGAAGTCTGAATCAGTGTTTCCATAGTTGTCGCCGTCTCTTACGTCAACTCTGTCGATCTTGTCGAACAGGTGCTTCTGAGCGTACTTAGCGAAAACGTCAGCCATACCAGGTTCTACACCTGATCCGCATACTGCGATCTTACCGGAAGCTTCCCATTCCTTCTGCTTAGCAAACTGGTAGTCACCTAATTTAACGTGAGCCAGTTCGTAAGGCTTTTCTGGATGTGGTTCGCCCAGAGTCATAGCACAGTCAAGGTATCCGATTTTGCATTCCAGACATGTGTCGAAGATGCAAGGGTTCATTCTAGGGTCACAGCAGTTCATAGCGAAGTCGATATCGTGTTCAGCAACTACAGCTTTGATGCTTTCAGGATCCATAGCGTTTACGAATGCAGGAACGAACTTTCCGCCGCCGCAAATTTCGTTTGCAACAACCTTAGCTCTTTCTTCGTTGAAGTCAGCAACTACAACTTTTTCAGCCCAATCGCCTTCTGCTCCTGCTAACTGGATAATCTTAGCAGCTGAAGTACCAACTCCGCCTGCTCCAATGATAAGTAATTTCATCTTGTTACCTCCATAAAATAATTGTTTTTAACAATTGATTAACTATTTAAAGTTAATTAAATACTAGCCTATTTTCAGACAACTTTCAACAATACCCTTGCTAAAAAAGTGTATTATGTTGCGATTCTATACTCTATCGATAAGAATCAGCTCTGCACCTATTCCCTTAAATATGGATCTTATGCTCAAAGCATCGGAGCTAACATAACTGCCGGTAGTTACATTTGCTTCGGAAGTTATGTCCTTAATAAACTTTTCTCTAGGACTAAGAGTTGTATTAGGATTTATTGCATCGTTGACTCTAACCATAATGTTATCTTTTTCAAGTCTGTATCTGATAATCTTAAAATCTCCTGAAAATCCTGTACATCTAACTAAGAATTCCATTTCGCTGTCATAATTTCTCACAATGCGTTTCAGTTCTTCTTGCCCGTTGATTCTCTTAAGTGATCTTGCCACATTGTTGTCAAAGTTGTAAATAAGGATGCTGAGGCTGTCCAGTTCCCCCGGATATTTACATTTTGTTGTTATTATATAGTTTTCGCCGGAAGAAATAACACCTTCGTTCATTTCCATCAGCTTAATATACGGCTCAGCCAGCGCCTTGTTTACACCTCTTTCCATTATTTCTCTAAGTGCAGGTGGAACTTTCTGCAAAGATGCATAGTCATCATATATGTCTATATCAACAATTACAGGCTTGGTCTTAAGCTTGTCCGCATAATCGACATATACACCCTTAACTTGCTTTCTGATGGCTTCTTCAATCTGTGCAGGAGCAACTCTATTATATTTTGCTTCGATTTCTCTGCTGATTATCTTGCCTATATATTTTTTTCTGTATTCCAGCGGATGCATTCCAAACCACTGTTCAAAATGCTTGATGTAATATCTTACTGCAGAAAATCCTGTTTCATCTGCAATGGCGCCTATTTTCTTATTGGTTCCAAGCAAAAGTTTTTCGGATTCCTCAACCCTGATGTAGCTGAGCAAATCCTGGAAGCTAAGACCTGTAGCTTCTTTGATGATGTGTGAAAGATAGTAAATGCTCAAATGCTCTTTGTCTGCGATTTCACTTAAAGTGAGCTTTCTTGCATAATTTTCGTACATATAATCTGTGATTCTGTTGAGTCTTCCTGCAAGGATCTTATTGCCTTTGTTCTTTGACTCATTTTTGAACTTGCCGTCTTCCATAACGAAATACTGGAAGTCTGACATGAGACAAGCAATCAAGTTATGGGTGCTTTCGATTACTTTGTGTTCATAACCGTAACCCTTCTGAAGAACTTCCATCATAATTCTGGCAAGTATTGTTCGGAGAACTTCCAAGCTCTCATCACTGTCATCTTCCATATCAGTAACAAAGAAGTTGTTTCTCAGGTTGTCATAGTATCTGGAAAAATATGTGAGGTCCATCTGTAACATCATGACCATATTATTTTCGCCGGTACTTTCGAAGCTATGCATTTCTCTGTCATTGAGTATAAATATATCACCCTGCTTCAACGTATACGTATAATATCCATTTCTTAAAATTACATTTCCTTCAAGGATATACACTACTTCCATATCGTCATGGAAGTGAATAGGGTATTCATTAATGTTGGCAACCGTCACATTAATTGGGAGCTCATCCTTGTAAATAATTTTTTCTTTTAACATTTTTTACCTCCGAAGAAATCTTGGTTTTATGTTAACCTCTGTTCTTTTTTCCTTCGACATCTTTCAACAGCCGAACAAGCTCGTATTTATCAGCATTTCAGAAGTTATCCACACTTTTTTACAGATTGTATACAATTTTATCCAAAACCACCTGTGGATTGTTGCATTTTTATTTTTGTTGAAATTTCAACCTGTATCGGTGTCAAGTTCTTTTTTAAATACGAAGTTATCCACAAGTTGTTCTTTCCTTATTTAAACGTTTGGATAACTCATAAAATTTCCGTCTTTTTACTGGATATTGTTTCCATTTCCCCTTAAGTACTTGCAAATACTGCCTTTTAGGGATTTGGAAATTTTTTCTTGGTAATTTCCATTTTTTAGGTTTCTCAGATCTTCTTCATTGGATAAAAATCCACATTCAACTATAACTATAGGTTCATTTGCATCCTTAAAAATGAAAATATCCTCCTTTGAAAGTTCCGTACGTTTCTTTTCAAAATTTACATTATTGTTAAGACCGTTCTGAATTATCTTTGCAGCCTCAGCACTATCAGCCAAAACACGTTCGTCACCTTCTTTAGGGAAAAACACCTGCGCACCCTTCACAGAAACATCCTCAGAAAAGCTGTTAAGGTGAATGCTGACAACCAAATCCGCACCGGCACCATCTATTATCGCTTTTCTTTCATGCATATCCGCTGTCTTAAGGGTTCTTATTGTTCCGTCAAGGCTTTTTTCATGCAGTCCTTCGTCTTCTTCTCTGGTCATGACCACACTTATTCCCTCTTTATTCAGCATATCCCTCAGCATAAGCCCAATGCTAAGATTTATGTTTTTCTCACATGTTCCGTCGACGGCTTGCGCCCCACCATCAATCCCTCCATGCCCCGGATCGATGACAATTATGGGTTTTTCCGCCATATTGATTACTTGCCTCATATTGTCAGTATGACTGGGGATAGCAATCACAGCCAGTAACAGAACTGCTACAACCAAAACATCAATTAATTTGCTCCTCATATCTCACCTCATATAGTTCCTAATATGAATTTACAATGGATATGAATGTCCTTATTACAGCAAATTAATTTAAAATTCGATATGTATGTTAATTATACCACAATCTTTTTGCATTAAAAACAAATAAATACTAAATATACAGCAAGAATTTTGATTTTTTCAGGTTGGATTTGACTTTTTTGTTATTAATATATAAACTTTTAAATAGCAACAATATATTTTATTTAGGAGATCTTATAACATATGAAAACGACAAGATTATACCAGGCGGATCGTTACATACGCCAATGGGATACTAAGATTACTTCCGTAACAGCAAATGAAGATAGTTTTATCTTAACTTTAGCAGAATCAGCCTTTTTCCCTGAGGGAGGCGGACAAAGCTGTGATTTGGGTTTTATAGGAAATTTCAAGGTTGTAGATGTTCATGAAAAAGATGATGAAGTTTATCATACTGTAAAACTTCAGGATTCTTCCGACAGATCCCCCGAAGAGGGTGCTTCCGTATCTTGCAATCTCGATTGGGACAGACGTTTTGACAACATGCAGAGACACTGCGGAGAACATATATTATCCGGTATTTTCCATAGTATGTTCGGCGGAGTCAACAGAGGCTTCCACATGGGTAATGAATATATGACCATCGACATCAGCCTGGAAGATGATCCAAACGTCAAGGAAATCACTTATGAAGATGCTTTGGCCGCCGAACTGGAAGCTAATAGGGTTATCTGGGCAGATGCGCCCGTAACGGTAATGCATTTCGAGTCACGTGAAGAAGCCGAAAAAATGCCTCTCAGAAAAGCTCTTGCCTTTGACGAGGATATTACTATTGTATCTGTCGGCTCCATCGAAAACGCTTCAGACTGTGTTGCCTGCTGCGGAACTCATCCTAATACAGCAGGGCAGGTGGGCCTGATAAAAATCTACAAAGTAGAGAACTACAAAGGCATGTTCAGAATCTATTTCGAAGCAGGAGAACGCGCCTTGAAAGACTATGCATCAAAGCACAATATCCTGACAAGCCTTTCCAATAGATATTCTTCTTCTATAGAAGATTTTCCTGCAAAGCTCAAGGCTCAAGAAGAAAAGCTTGCCGAAGCGAAGAACGAGCTTTTCCATATCAAGAAGGCGTTTATGGATAATGAATGCGCTAAACTGGACGAAGTTATGGCAAATTCATCCGAGAAGGTTACTGTTTATGAAGTGGAACAGCTTTCGCTGGACGATGTATTCAATATGGGTAAGCGTTATATGGGAAACTGCAAGGATCTCATCATGCTTTATTCCATTAAGGATACTTCATATATTTTAGTTTCCGATGGTTCCATCGACTGCGGAGCTTTAGTGAAGGAATATGCTTCATTCTACAAGGGCAAAGGCGGCGGAAACAAAGTATCCGCACGCGGTATCTTCACGTCTAGGGAAGACGCAGAAATGTTTGCTGATTTAATTCAAAAGCATCTGAAATAGTTTCATGCCAATATTCGTTTAAATAAACTAAGACTCATTATAAAAGGAGGCTCGCTCAACTAAGCATAGCCTCCTATTTTTGTTATTCTATATAGATTGTAACGTATCTTACTCCCCACCTTATGCACTCAGATCGAGAGCCCATATATATATCGATTGTATTGCCTTTGATATTTCCACCTGTATCCTCGGCACGTCTTGCACCAACACCTTCAATATATACATTGGTTCCCAATGGAATTACACTTGGGTCAACAGCAATTTCCCCTACTCTGGCTCTTGTTCCCATTGCAGTAGTTCCTCCGCCGGTATAAGAATATGCTTTCACCACCAGTTTTCTGCTATAGCTCTTACCGTTATAATTTATCCTTGTACCGTTGGCAACGACCTTGTCCACCTTTTCTTCTATGGTTTCCCTGCCGATTTCTTCTCGCTTACTTTCTTTGCCGTCAATATATGTAATTCTATACGTAACCTTATCCTTGCCGTTTTTACCTTTGGTAATTACCTTGGTCTCACCTTCATTCATTGTTGTATCGTCTTTTTCTATCGTCTTGAACGGAACTTTTTCTTCAAATATCTTTTCTTTGATGTCTACTCTTTTAACAACGATTTCCGCATCTTGGCTTAGATTTTCTTCAGATTTAGGAATTACTATATCGTACTCACGCACTTTAATTCCTACGTCTTTGAGCGCTTTTCCTACAGTCGACTCGAGAGATTTGTAACTGTGCGTTTCACCATCTGCCGTTACCTGAAAATCAGTAGCATGAACTATTTCAAACTCCATTCCGTCATGGATAAAACCTTCCGGTGGTGTGGAAAGATAGTCTTCTTCATAGTAAGGGACGTCCAAACTGTCAAGGAATTCTGATACTCTGTATTCTTTAGTCACTATGTTTCGTGTCTGGCCGTCTATCGTTGCTGTAACCTCTCTTGGCACCAAATTGGTATATGCAAAGAGCCCTACTAAAAGTACAACGAAAGCCGCACCTATCGCAAATAGGCTACCGTATTTTGACCAAAAGGCAGGCTTGGCTATTTCTACGTTTTTTTCTTCAATCTGCTCAAGTTCTTCTTGCTGTTCTTCGGTTTCAAGTTCTTCAAGAGTTTCCTCTTCTTCCACCGTAACCGTTTCTTCTTCAACAGCATCGATTTCTTCTTCAACCACAACAGTTTCTTCTTCAACCGCAACCGTTTCTTCTACTTTTTCTTCGCCCAGAATGTTTCTGATATTTATCTTCATATAATCTCCAAATGTGTATTTTTCAATAGTTACAACCAACACATTGTATCAGAATGCCATTATTTGTCAAGTTTTATAGGCTTCGTTGTCATTTTTATAGGCTTTTTATATTTTTGCCAACACTAACCCCGCTTTTAGCTGTTTCATGCCGTATATTCAATGATTTTCGCGTCTATATTGAATGCGGTTGTCATTTTAACTTCCCGTATGCCAATCTGACAACAAAACGACATGATTCGTTGTCATTAATGAAAATAGTTATAAAATCTGCCAACGCACCTCTGACAAGCACCTTATTTTCTTACAAAATTCGCTTAAATCACACCCTAAAACGACCTCAAAATAAAAAAAGTTGGCAAAACTTCACTTTAAATGAAATTTTGCCAACAAAAGTTCTTAATTTCTGTATCCGCAATGACGATTTCTACGAAATCTTCTTACTTATCCAGCTCCGCCAATCTATAAATGGCCTCTGC
>JAZUBM010000100.1:0-26457 GCA_045638485.1 Lentihominibacter sp.
TGGATTTCTTCAAGCTGAATCTTTTCGTCTCCACACCATGAGTGAACGACAGGAGGCATGCCATCTATAAAATGTTGTGCTGAATTTCCCTCTGAGCCGAGAATAACGTAGTCAACAAGTGTTGCAGGAACAATTACATCTTGAGGGTGCAAGTCGCCGGTTTCAACGATTTCATCCACCTGTACCATAACGATACCACCGGAATTTCTGGCAGCTGTAGCCATTTCCAGCTGTTCCAAATGCATGGCTTCCTTTTCCAGGGAAATATTCCCCTTAAGGTCGGACATAGTGCCCTTTATAATTGCCACATCGATAGGAAAAGCAGGGTAGAAGAGATGGTCAGTACCACCGATATTTATTAATTCTACAGGACGTTCTGTGAAGGCTCTGGCTGCGTCATTGATACAACCTCCGTCAACACGAGGGTCCACAAATGTTTTCATTCCAACCTGTGTGATGATGCCGGGCTTTCCTGAAGCGATGGCACGCATCATGTGGGAAAGGACTCCTTGAGGAATCATGAAACATGGGATGGAGCCGTCCATGATGTATGGATAGATTTTGTTGGCCAGACTGAGATTGGCGCATAGAAGTCTTTTAACAAGGCCCTTGTGTGCAAAATGATTTATCCCTCTATCTTTGCCATCACCACCGATTCCGGCAACATTTACTACATTAAGATCTCTTGGATGTCCTTCTTTTATGAAGCGATTTTCAATTTCTCCTAAGATGTCATCCGGCAACGAAAAACTTATAAAGCCATCAACACCAACGGTTGATCCGTCCTTAATTATTTCAGCAGCTTCTTTTGCGTTTATAAATTTAACAGGCATAATAATCCTTTCAAGTTAATTAAGTCTAAAACAGTTCAAGTCGATTTATTTATTCTTAAAAACAATATCTTTTTCTTTTCTCAAAAATCCGCCCATGCCGATTTTTTGATCTTCGGTATCAAAGAGGGCGCTGAACACTTCTCTTTCAAAGAGGCAGCCATCTTCAATCCATGAGTTTCTTGAAAAATTCACAGCTTTCTTAGCAGTTCTAACAGCCAGCTGTCCGTTTTTTTCTATGGAAAGGGCAAGGCTCATAGCTTCATCAAGAAGGTTATCTGAAGAAGTCACCTTGTTTATCAGACCGATTCTAAGGGCCTCTTCAGCATCTATGATTCTACCTGTAAAAATCAGTTCTTTGGCAATACCTTCACCTACGATGGCAGGAAGTCTCTGAGTGCCGCCTGCTCCGCAGATGACACCAAGCTTGGTTTCTGTAAGACCCATTTTAGCATTTGTTGAAGCAAGCCTAATATCACATGCCATAGCCAGCTCAAGACCGCCTCCTAATGCATATCCGTTGATAGCAGCAATAACAGGCAACTGCAACTTTTCGAGTCGTAAGTTGAGATTGCTGCCAAGAGCGGACCAGTCCATCATTTCTTCAGGGGTAAGGTTGATCATTTCATCAACATCCGCACCTGCAGAAAATACATTATCAACGCCTGTGATAATTACAGTATAGATATCAGCATCTGCTTCAATATCATCAAAAACTATATTTATTTCTTCAACAAAGCTCTTACAAAGAGCATTCATGCTTTCTTTTTTATTGAGAGTCACAATAGCTGTGTGACCACGCTTTTCTAATACAATATTCATAAGAAATCCTTTTAGATTAACTTCAAATAAACGTACAGATTCATTCTAGCACAAAAGGAGAATGACATAAAGAAAATATAAGACAAAAGTACCAAATGGCATGAAACAATCAAAATACAAAGGTAAAATATAGATTATTATAATAAAATGGAGTAAAATAATTCCATGGAGAAAGGAGCTAGTATGGCATTCGTAACTTTTGAAAATGTAGGTAAAATATATAAGACCGGCGATGTGGAAGTACATGCTCTGAAGGGCGTGGATTTTGAGATAGAAAAAGGTGAAATCTGTGTAGTTGTAGGCCAATCCGGCGCCGGCAAAACAACACTTTTAAATATCTTGGGTGGTATGGATACCTTGACAAGCGGTAAAGTACTGCTGGATGACAGAGATATATCATCCCTTAAAAACAAAGATATGGCTACTTACAGAAGGCTGGATATAGGCTTCGTATTTCAATTTTACAATTTGATTCCAAACTTGACAGCTCTTGAAAACGTAGAAATAGCATCCCAGCTTTCATCTAAACCTTTAGATAGCAAGAAGGTTCTTGAAGTTGTGGGGCTTAAAGATAGAATGAATAATTTCCCTGCACAACTCTCAGGAGGAGAACAGCAGAGAGTTGCTATAGCCAGAGCACTGGCGAAGAACCCGAAGTTGCTCCTTTGTGATGAGCCTACCGGAGCTTTGGACTATGAAACAGGCAAGGCTATCCTGAAGCTTCTTCAGGAAACCAGTAGGAGAACAGGAATGACAGTAGTAATTATTACTCACAATTCTGCGCTGACTGCTATGGCAGATAGAGTTGTGAGAGTTAAAAACGGAACTGTGGCATCGGTAACACTCAACGAAAATCCAATACCGGTGGAAGATATTGAATGGTAGGAGCATGAAATAAAATGGTTAGAAGTGCTTACGGCAAAACTATAAAAAGAACCATATTTGGCAGCTTTGGTAGATATATGGCTATATTGGCTATTATCGCCATTGGTGTCGGTTTTTTCGTGGGCGTTAAAAATACCAAGGCGTGCATGATGGAAACATGCAACAATTATGTCAGTGACTATGCCTTATATGATTTCAGAGTAATTTCTACATACGGTTTTACTGAAGATGATGTTGATGCGTTGAATGAATTGGAGGAAGTCTCAGTTGCCGAAGGCGGGATATATACTGATTTCTTTTCAGTAGACAAAGGTGGGAACTCAGTAATAATCAGGGCTCATTCCATTCCCAAAGAAATCAATAAGGTGAATTTGGTGGAAGGTAGAATGCCTGAGAAGGCAAATGAGTGTGTGGTAGATGATCATGCCTATAACGCTAAAGATATCGGATCTGTAATCAAAGTTACAGGTGAGAACGAAAAAGAACAAAAGGAAGCCCTTGAGTATAAGGAATACAAAATTGTTGGACTTGCTAAGTCGCCGTACTATATGACTAAGACTGAAAGAGGCACAACTTCCATCGGTGATGGGAAAGTAGATGCTTTTATATATGTGAAAGAGAAGGGGCTGAGTGCAGATTATTTCACAGAACTTTTTGTAATATGTAAGAATCAAGGTTATATTTTCAGTGACGAATATACTGAGAACATGGAAAATGCGAAACCTGTAATCAAGGCTGAGGCTGAGAAACAGGCCGATATTCGCTACAATGATATAGTAGATGATGCTCAGGCAGAAATAGATGATGCTCAGAAAAAGTTGGATGATGGAAAAGTCACTTTGTCAAGGGAAAAAGCATCTACCAAGGCAGATCTGGATGCAGCAAAGGAAAAGTTAGATTCAGAGTCGAAAAAGCTTGAGTCCGGAAAGAAAACTTTAGCTACGGAAAAGGCAAATCTTACTAAGAAAAAGAACGACGTTTCAATTCAACTGAAATATGTTAAAGGACAGCTTGCTGCAGCACAAACAAGTGGTAATGAAGCTGTTATAGCGGAGTTGTCAGCGATGGTTGTACAGATGGAAGAAGGCCTGAAACAAATAGACGGCGGACTATCAACTATTGCAACCAATGAAAAAGAAATAGCCGCAGGAGAAAAACAACTGGAGGAAGGTTATAAAGAGTATTATGAAGGTAAAGCTGAAGCAAACAGAGAATTTGCCAAGGCAGAGAAAAAACTGAATGATGGTGAAGAAGAACTGAGGGCGGCCAAAGAAGAGCTTGAGGATTTGGCAGAGGCAGAGGTGTTCATTCAGAAAAGGTCAGACAACCTTGGATTCGGCTCTTTTGAGAACAATGCAGATATAGTAGATAGCATCGCAAAGGTTTTCCCTGTATTTTTCTTCTTGATTGCTGCACTTGTGTGCTCCACGACCATGTCTAGAATGGTTGAAGAAGAGCGAACTCAGATAGGGGCATTGAGAGCTCTGGGTTACACCAATAGGAAAATCATGCTTAAGTATATGATTTATTCAGGATCAGCAGCCGTTATCGGATGTGTTATCGGATTCTTTGCCGGATCAAAGTATTTCCCATTGGCAATATGGATCGCGTACGGAATGATGTTTGGATTTGCTCCGCTGGAGTACTATTTCAGTTGGCCACTAGCAGTGATTTCTCTTATTGTAGCGATGATTTGCTCAACCGGTACTACTTTCTTTGCATGCAAAGGGCAGCTGGCCAATATGCCTGCGGAGATTCTCAGACCTAAGGCACCAAAAGCAGGGAAGAGAGTGTTCCTTGAAAAGATTGATTTCATATGGAGCAGATTAAAGTTTCTCCATAAGGTGACAATCAGAAACATCCTCAGATACAAAAAGAGAATGTTGATGATGATCATAGGAATAGGAGGATGTACGGCATTGGTGCTTGCAGCCTTTGGTATGTCCGATTCCGTTGCAGGAATTTCAGAACATCAGTATAGCAATATCGAAAAGTATGATGTTATGGTAGCTTTTGAAGAAGATCTCGATGATGATGCATGTGATGACTTTAATAAGAAATACGGAAGTGATTTAAAAAATTCAGCGGTTCTTCAGCAATCTACCGTTACTTTGAAAAACAATGATATTAGCAGAACCAGCAACCTAATAATTTCCGATGATGAGAATATAACTGAGGAATTTATCCTTAAAAGTGACATGGATTCGGATGATATGATTCCGTATCCGAAAGATGGAGAAGCTGTAATTAACAATAAAATGGCAGAATTACTTGGCGTAGAAGCAGGGGATGAAATAACTGTAGAATATGACGATACACATCATACTACTCTTAAAGTAACAAACATCTTCCGAAATTATGTCAATAGCTATATGTTCATAAACGATGAGACATATGAAGCGACATCAGGAGAAAAATACGAACCTACAATGATGTATCTCACATTCAAAAATGGTAGAGATGTGCATGAAATGTCCGACCGCATAAGTGATACTGAAGATATTATTGCAATCGCTGTTAACGAAGATGTGAGAGCAGGAATTGATGAAATGATGCTTAGTTTAAACTACATCATAATTCTTGTAATACTATGTGCAGGAGCTTTGGCCTTCATCGTACTGTTCAACTTAAGTAATATCAATGTTACCGAAAGAATCAGAGAAATAGCAACCATTGAAGTATTGGGATTCTATCCAAGAGAGACAGGCGCATATGTTTTCAGAGAAAATTTGATCTTAGTATTGATGGGAATAATTGTAGGGCTGCCGTTGGGTTATGTTTTGCATGGATTTATCATGAGACAAATCAACGTCGATATGGTATCATTTAATACAGTGATAGAATCCGCCAGCTATATATTCACAGTTATCACTGTGCTGGTATTCACGTTTATCGTTGATAGAATTGTAAGATTAAAAATTAAGAAAATAAATATGGCGGAGGCCCTTAAATCTATTGAATAGGGAAAAAATAGAGAGGGGGATATTGCCTGCAAAAGGGAGAAATTATGGAAAACAAAGAATTACTTACGATAAAGCACGACCTGCGCTTTGGACCTGAAGATTTTGATGCAAAGGGCAACTTTAAGGCATCTTCACTGATGTACGCTTTTCAGGAAATAGCGGCCGATCATGCAGGCGGTCTTGGCCTGGGCTTTGATGATTTGATGGAGAATAATTATATATGGGTTCTCAGTAAGGTAAGATTTCAGGTATCAAGCGTAATAGAGCAGGGGAAGGATTATGTCCTCAGAACTTATCCTAGACCTAAGAAGGGCGTAACGTTCTTCAGAGACTATTATCTCTTTGAAGGAGAAGAGGCAGAAGGTAAGGACCCTGTTGCAAAGGGTACAAGTCATTGGTGCATCATCAACTTCGCAACCAGAAAGATTGAACGTGCCAAAGTGGATTTCAATGGTACTTTCATAGATTTTGAAGCTTTTGAAAACGGCATCGAAAAATTCAAGATTGATCAAGAAGCTCTGGTGAAGTTTGGCGTACATAAGGTTGTCGAAGATGACCTTGATGACAACGAACACGTGAACAACTGCCGTTATGCAGATATGGTGGAAGAAGAACTTTCAGGGAAAACCGAGTATTCCATTTATTTCTCCAAGGAAGCTCTTCTGGGAGACGATATAGTTCTTTATAAGGCAGAAGAGGATGGAAATACTTTGATAGAAGGTAAGTTGGAAGATGGAACTATCATTTTCCAGGTGAAGACAAGATAATAATAGCAGGCTGGAAGGGCAACGCGAGTTGCCCTTTATATATTTAGAAATTAAAAAAGGCTGACATGAATGTCAGCCTTTTAATATTAGGTTTTAAGTTTGTCTAAACTATGTATTGTTTATACTAAGCCCTGAGCCATCATAGCTTCAGCAACCTTTTCGAAACCAGCGATGTTAGCACCCTGTACCAGAGCGTTCTTATCGTTGTAGTAAGTTTCGCCAGCCTTAGCGCAAGCATTGTAGATGTTCTTCATGATTGTGTGCAGCTGAGCATAAACGTCTTCGTGCTGATATACAGTGTGTCCTGAGTTCTGACCCATTTCGATGCATGAGCAAGCAACGCCACCAGCGTTAGCAGCCTTAGCAGGACCTACAGCTGTCATTTCCTTCATCAGGTAAACGAGAGCGTCGTTAGTTGTAGGCATGTTAGCTCCTTCGCAGTAGAACTTAGCGCCTGACTTAACGATGTTCTGAGCGTCTTCCATTCTTACGTCGTTCTGCATAGCGCAAGGGATGAACAGGTCAACCTTAACGCCGAAATCTTCAGCAACATTCCAAGGCTTCTTTCCAGGAACGAAAGTAGCTTCTGGGAACTTTTCTGCGTAAGGTGCGCAAACGTTCTTTCCTGATGCTCTCAGTTCGAGGAAGTATGCAACCTTTTCGTCAGTGTTAACGCCTTCTGGGTCGTAGATGTATCCATCTGGACCTGAGAATGCAACTGTCTTAGCGCCTAACTGCTGTAATTTCCAAGCAGCACCCCATGCAACGTTACCGAAACCTGAGATTACTACGTTCTTTCCAGCCATTTCTTCGCCGTTAGCCTTCAGCATTTCTTCAGCATACCATACGATACCGAATCCAGTAGCTTCTGCTCTTCCCAGCAGTCCGCCGTACTGCAGACCCTTACCAGTGAGAACGCCTTCATATCTGTCAACGATTCTCTTGTACTGTCCGAACAGGTAACCGATTTCTCTAGCGCCAACGCCCAGGTCTCCAGCAGGAACGTCAGTGTAAGGTCCGATGTGTCTGTACAGTTCAGTCATGAATGCCTGGCAGAATCTCATTACTTCTGCGTCTGACTTACCGTTAGGATCGAAGTCTGAACCACCCTTACCGCCGCCGATAGGCAGACCAGTCAGTGAGTTCTTGAAGATCTGTTCGAATCCGAGGAACTTGATGATTCCAGGGTATACGTTTGGAGCGAATCTCAGACCACCTTTGTAAGGTCCGATAGCGCTGTTGAACTGGTATCTGTAGCCCTTGTTAACCTGTACTTTACCAGCATCGTCAACCCATACTACTCTGAAAGTAACTCCTCTTTCAGGTTCTACTAATCTTTCCAGAAGAGCAGCTTCTTCGTATTCAGGGTGCTTTTCACATACTGGAGCCAGTGATTCCAGTACTTCTTCTACACACTGATGGAATTCGATTTCGCCAGGGTTGTTCTGCTTACAGAGTTCGATGACTCTTTCTACATAATTTGACATTTCTTTTTCTCCTCTTTAAATAATAAAATATTTGTAATTATTGTAATGCCTATGTACTCTAAATATATCACTCAAGGTATTTTCAGTCAATGAAATAAAGGAAGTTGGAATTTTCAGATAAATAACAAATATTGGTCTTAAACGACTTAATAAAACATTTGGATTTGTTACTGAAATTTGATATACTATTAAGGAATGATTAATTCGAGAAAGGAGGCAATATCATGACCGAATATGTGGATCCAAATGCTATGGACATAGATACAAAAGAACAGCGATTCGATGAAGACATTGAGAACATATTGGAACTGCTGGAAGAAAAATCTTACTTTAAAGCGAGAGATGAGATCCTGAAATATAACGAAGTTGATATTGGTGAAATTCTCGAAGAAGTACTGGAAGAATTAGGTATAGAAAAGACCATTATCCTGTTCAGAATGCTTCCAAAGGATGTTTCTGTTGAAGTGTTCTCATATCTTCCTACAGACGACCAGTTGGCTATTGTAGACGGCATAACTGATAGAGAAAGAAATTATATTATCCAGGAAATGGACTTCGACGATATGATCGACGTATTGGAAGAACTTCCTGCCAATATCGTTGATAAAATCCTCGCCAACACACCGAAAGAAGAGCGTAAGCTGATCAATACATTTCTTAACTATCCTGACACATGTGCGGGAAGCCTTATGACTCCTGACTATATAAGTCTGCGTGAAGATATGACAGTCAGCGAAGCAATGGCTCATATCAAGCGTGAGGCACTGGATAGTGAAACTGTATATACTTGCTATGTTAAAACTGCAAGAAGAGAACTGTTGGGACTGGTATCACTGAGAGCCCTGGTTCTTGCTGACGATGATATGAAAGTCAGCGATTTGATGACAGAAGATTACGTATACGTTAACGTGTACGATGACCAGGAAGAAGTTGCCGAATACTTTACAAAGTATGGTTTCTTGGCAATGCCTGTAGTAGACAATGAAAACAGACTGGTAGGTATTATCACAGTCGATGACATCCTGGATGTAATCGAAGAAGAAACCACCGAGGATATCGAGAGAATGGCAGGTATCATGGACGACTCCGATACCGAATATCTCGACTTGAGCGTATTCAGACACGTGAAGAGTAGATTGCCATGGCTCATATTCTTAACAGTGTCACTGATGCTTACCGGTGCCATAATCACTAGATTCGAAGATGTGCTTTCACAGGTAATCGTTTTGGTAGCATACCTGCCTCTGTTGATGGGTTCCGGCGGTAATACGGGAACTCAGGCGGCAACTCTGGTAATCCGTGGTATGGCAGTAGACGAAATCGACCTAAAAGATGCCTTTAAGGTTTTCTGGAAAGAGCTTAGAATCAGTATTATTTTAGGCGGAATCCTCAGTGTATTCAACTTTGCGAAAGTTGTATTCTTAGACGGCGAATCCGTAATGATCGGTCTCACCGTAGCTGTATCATTGATGCTGATTATTATGTTCGCTAAGCTGCTGGGCGGTCTCTTACCTATGGCAGCTAAAAAAGTCGGAATCGACCCTGCGTTGATGGCTTCACCTATGATGGCATCACTTACTGACATGTTCTCAGCCGTAGCATATCTTCTGATAGCTACCATGTTCCTGGGAATTTCACTGTAGGAGAATTTAATGAGAAATACAGGTTTAATAACTCTCGAATATGTAAATACTGTAATCAAGGAAAGACCGGAAGATATACATAAAGGGCAATGTGGACGAGTCGTAATCGTTGCAGGTTCCGTGGGCATGGCGGGAGCAGCAATACTTTCTGCAAGAGGGGCACTGAAGTCAGGAGCAGGGCTTGTAAAGATAACAGCTCCGACTGAAATATTCACCATTTTGCAGACAGCGGTTCCTCAAGCCACATGTGCTGATGTTTCCAAAGGTCTTACCCAAGGGCTTCTTGATGGCTGCAATGCTGTGGCTATAGGACCCGGACTGGGGGTGGACGAGAGCAAATACCTGTTGATTGAAGAGATACTTAGAGAATATAATGGACCTGTAGTACTGGATGCTGACGGAATAAACTGCGTTTGTAAATACAGCCAAGGATTGGAAATTTTAAAGGGAAGAAAAGCACCGACTGTATTAACGCCTCATGTGGGCGAAGGGGACAGGCTTCTTAAGGCTTTGGGAAAAGATCCTATAAAAGTCTTGGGAAGAGAAAATGCATCTGAAATAATCAGCGAAGAACTTGGAGCAGTTGTACTTTTAAAAGGTGCCGGAACTGTGGTGACAACAGGCGTTGGCAAGACATATATTAATACTACAGGTAATCCCGGAATGGCCACAGGTGGAAGTGGTGATGTACTCACTGGTGTAATAGCTGCCCTTGCGGCTTCGGGAATAAATCCTTTTGATGCAACTAAAGCAGGTGCCTTTGTTCACGGACTGGCGGGAGACATTGCTGCCGAGGAATATGGACAGTGGGGCATGACTTCGGTTGAAATTGAAGAAAAACTGCCGTTTGCATTAAAACAAATTGTAGGGAAATAGAGATTAAAATATAAAGGAGAATATGGGACTTGAGCATAAAAAAGGGCGACCTTTATTTTGCTGATTTAAGTCCGGTATTGGGCTCCGAGCAAGGGGGCGTCAGGCCCGTCCTTGTGGTTCAAAACGATGTAGGAAACAAATTCAGTCCGACAATCATAGTTGCGGCTATCACATCAAGATCAAAGGCAAACCTACCGACTCATGTCGAAATTCTCGCTGAAGAAAATGGTTTGTCGAAGAATTCAGTAGTATTATTGGAACAACTCAGAACTATAGACAAAAGCAGACTTAAGGAACGAATCGGAACGATCGATAAGACCCGTATACCGGAAGTTAATGAAGCACTGAGCATAAGCTTGGGAATAGATAATGGTTCATTTTTCTAACGTATAAAAGGGCTGGATAATCAGCCCTTTATATATAAAAAATACAAATGGAGGAAACTATGGATATTAAAGCTCTGGAAAAGACAGCAGCAGAGGTAAGAGTCGGAATAGTTAAAGCAATACATAATGCCGGCTCAGGGCATCCGGGCGGATCTCTGTCAGCTGCAGACATCGTTACAGCACTGTATTTTGATGAAATGAATATCGACCCTGCACAGCCAAAAATGGAAGGAAGAGATAAGTTCATCCTTTCTAAGGGACATGCAGGCCCTGTCCAGTACTCAGCACTGGCAGTTAGAGGATATTATCCTATGGAAGATTTCATGCAGTTAAGAAAAATCGGATCCAAATTCCAGGGACATCCTGATATGAATAAGGTTCCGGGAATCGAAATGTCAACAGGATCACTGGGACAGGGATTCTCAGTTGCAGGCGGAATGGCAATGGCTAACAAGCTGGATAACGATCCGGGAAGAGTTTATGTTCTTCTGGGAGACGGTGAAATCCAGGAAGGTATCGTATGGGAAGCTGCAATGTCAGCTGCTCACTACAAGCTGGACAACCTGGTTGGTATTCTCGACTGGAATGGACTGCAGATCGACGGTAAAAACGAAGATGTAATTACAGTTGCACCTGTAGTAGAAAAGTTTGAATCATTCGGATGGAATGTTATTCAGATTGACGGACATGATTTCGAACAGATTCTCGACGCTTTCGCAAAGGCAAGAGAATGCAAAGGCCAGCCTACAATGATCGTTGCTAAGACTATCAAGGGCAAGGGCGTTTCATTTATGGAAGACCAGGCCGGATGGCACGGCAAGGCTCCTGATGCTGAACAGACAGCACAGGCAGTAGCAGAGCTGGGAGGTGAAATGTAATGGCAGAAAAAATGGCAACAAGACAGGCTTACGGTAAGGCACTGGTAGAGCTTGGTGAAAAGCATCCTGAACTGGTAGTAATGGACGCTGACCTTTCAAAATCAACAATGACTGCTGAATTCGGCAAGGCATATCCTGAAAGATTCTTCAACATGGGTATTGCTGAGCAGAATCTGTATGCATCAGCTGCAGGACTGGCTCTGTCAGGAAAGACAGTATGCGCAAGTACATTCGCAATGTTTGCATCCGGAAGAGCTTTTGAAATCATTAGAAACTCCATTGGATATACTAAGGCTAACGTTAAAATTTGTGCTACTCACGCAGGTATCACAGTAGGTGAAGACGCTGCCAGCCACCAGACTTTTGAAGATATCGCTCTCATGAGAACAATTCCGGGAATGACAGTAATCAACCCTTCAGACGGAGTATCAGCTGCTAAGCTGCTGGAACAGGCTGTTGAAATGTACGGCCCATGCTACGTAAGACTGGGAAGAGCTGCAGTTCCTACTTTCTACGGAGAAGATGCAGAAATCACTCTTGGCAAGGGTAACCTGGTTAAGGATGGTAAAGATGTTACGGTAGTAGCTACAGGTATCATGGTAAATGAAGCTGTAATCGCTGCTGAAGAACTGGCTGCAGAAGGAATCGATGTAAGAGTTATCGATATCCACACTATCAAGCCTATCGATGAAGAAATCATCATCAAGGCTGCTCAGGAAACTAAAGCTATCGTTACTGCAGAAGAACATTCCGTAATCGGAGGTCTGGGCAGTGCAGTTGCAGAAGTAGTAGTTAAGAACGCTCCTGTAAAGATGGCAATGGTTGGACAGCAGGATACATTCGGCGAATCAGGAAAACCTGATCAGCTGAAGGAAAAGTACGGCATGACTGCTGCAGATATCGTTAAAGCAGTAAAAGGTGTTCTGTAATAAACGCAGTTAAAACGGTACAAGCTATATAACTACATAGAGGTATAAACCCCTTTTCGGTGAATAAAGTCTATAGAGAATGACCGGAAAGGGGTTTTTAAATTGGAAAAGAAATTTTTAAGTAAGAAAAAAATAGTGCTGCTTTCGCTGGCAGCTGTTGCTATAGCTATTGGTGCTATTCTAATCATGCCATCTGTAAAGGGTGGTGAAAAACCGGTAGGATTTAAAACTGTAAAATCGGACAATATTCCCGAGGCAATTATGGACGATGTAATTCCTGAATATAAGAGCTTGGAAAGAGCGCTGGCATGTGTGGTAGGCGACGATGTTTATGTGATAGTTTCAAGAGGGGAAAAACCGTCTTCCGGTTTTGGCGTGAAAGTTAACAGAATGACAATTGAAGAGAAAGATGGGAAGTCGAATCTGGTGGTTTATGCACTGTTCAAAGATCCACTAAAGGAAACAACCATTTCGCAGATTATTACATACCCTGTGGCAGTGGCCAAAACCGAGCTGAAAACACTGCCAAACACCATTGAACTTAGAATAGAATACTAATTTCACATAACCATCACCTTTACTTGTCAAAACATTCTAATATAGTGGTTAATTACCCATAAATTGTTGATAAAACACCCAATATGTAGTATGATGATGATGTATGTTTTTAAGTGAGAAAGGACAGTACATCATATGATCGTATTTAATAATGTAACAAAATATTACAAATCAAATGTCGGTCTTGAGAAGGTATCCGTTAAGATTAACAAGGGAGATTTCGTATTCCTTGTAGGTCCCAGCGGAGCCGGTAAATCCACATTTATAAAACTGATCTTAAAGGAAATTGATGCGGATTCCGGAAGCATCAAGGTTAGAGGCAATGAAGTGACTGCCATGTCCAATAGAGAAGTTCCTAAACTGAGAAGAAATATCGGTATAGTATTTCAAGATTTTAGACTTTTACCTAAAAAAACTGTATATGAAAATGTTGCTTTTGCAATGGAAATAATACATCAGCCGAAGAAACTTATAGACAAACATGTTCCTCAGGTATTGAGCATGGTTGGTATTTCTGAAAAGGCGGACAAGTATCCCGATGAACTTTCTGCAGGTGAACAGCAGAGGGTTGCTATTGCCAGAGCAATTGTAAATAGACCTAGGATTCTGATTGCCGATGAACCTACAGGCAACTTAGACCCTGATACAGCATGGGAAATCATGCAGCTTCTTGACCAGATTAACATGAGAGGGACAACCATCGTTATGGTAACTCATGCCAAGGATATTGTGGACAAGATGGGCAAGAGAGTTATTGCCATCGAAAACGGACACATCGTTAGAGATGAATTTGGTGCGTATGGATTTGAAGAAATGATTGCAGAGGCTGCTTTGGGTGATGATACAATTGTTACCAACAGACGTACATTCAGATCCAGATTTAAGAGGGGAGGAAGAGGCTAGTGAAGAGATTTTTTTACACATTAAAGCAGTCCTTCCTGCAGGTTTTCAGAAATAGGGCCATGGCGCTGGCATCGGTATTTGCTATTACTGCCATGATGCTTATATTGAGTATATTCTTCGTACTCGTAATTAATATTAATACCGCAGCTCAGGCAATTAAGGATGACTATGATTCAATAGAAATCTTTTTAGTTGATGAGACTACTGCGAAAGAAGCTGAAGTCATAATAAATGACATTAAAAAACAAGAGGGCGTTGATAACGCATATTTCAAAAGCAAAGATCAGGCACTGACGGATCTTAGAGCCAGATGGGGAGAAAATGCATATTTGTTAGATACGTTGGTGGAAAATCCACTGCCAAATTCTGTAGTTATAGAAATTGGGGAGCTTGAAAAAGCTGAGGCAATCGCTGATAAAGCCGGAACTTATGAAGGTATAGAAGATATTAAATTCTATAAAGAAACAGTTGATAAGCTTTTAAGTGCGACAAGATTTATACAAATTGCAGCTATTGTACTTATGGTATTCCTCATAATAGTTTCTATTGTGGTGGTATCAAATACAATCAAACTTACAGTCCTTAACAGATCCAGAGAAATCAATATCATGAAGTATATTGGTGCAACCAACTGGTTCATAAGAGGACCGTTTCTGGGAGAAGGTATTATTATCGGTATTTTATCAGCAGCAATTTCTGTAGGAATTACTGCTTTGGGATATAGTAAACTGGTTGATGCTATAGGGGAACAGATATTCTCAATACTTTCTGTCCCAATGGTACCGGCAGATTTCCTGACAATGTATTTTGCATGGATTTTCTTAGCATTAGGTGTAAGTATCGGTGCATGCGGAAGTATTATTTCTATGAGAAAATTCTTAGATAAATAAAGTGTTGGAGACGAAGAGATGATCAAAAAAAGAGGGATTGTTGTTGCAATTGCACTTTTGATAATTGGCATTATGATTGTTGAACCGGCCGTTGTAAGTGCTGCAACATTGAGTGAAATAAGAGCTGAAATAGAAGAAAAACAAAAGGAACTTGAAGAAGGAAAAAGCCAAATGTCAAGTTTATCTTCGCAAGTTGCAGAACTTGAAAAGAAAATTACTGAACTGGAAAGTGCCATCAGTGAAAATGAAGTGAAGCTTGACAAACTGGAAAAAGAAGTGGAAGAAGCTCAGGAAAAGGTAGACACTCAAACTTCCAATCTTAATGGAAGATTGAGAAATATGTATAAAACCAGTTCTGTCGGTTATCTTGATGTGCTCTTAAAGTCTGCTAGTTTTTCGGAGTTTCTTACAAATCTTGATTTGGTAAAGATTATTTATAGTTCCGACCAGGAGATACTTAAGGAACTGGAAAAGGCTCACAAAGAACTGGAAGCAAAAAAGAAAGAAGTAGAGACTCTTCAGGCAGAGCTCACGGCGTCCAAATCAACTGCGGTAAGCCAAAAAAGCACTATTGAAGCTAAAAAGGCTGAAATTGCCAAGTCAAATGAAGAAACTGAAAAAATGATTGATGAACTGCAGGCGGATGCAGATGCATTGGTAGCAACCATTCAAAGCACAGGAAGTTCCAGCACGAATTCTGTATACACAGGGGGCGAGTTATTATGGCCTACTCCGTCTACAAGTTACATAACTTCAAAATTCGGATATAGAATTCACCCTATTTATGGATACAGAAAATTCCATACCGGAATAGATATCGGTGCGTATAGCGGTAGTGCTATAGTTGCAGCCAATTCCGGAACTGTCATTCTGTCCGGATGGAACGGTGGATACGGTAAATGCATAGTAGTTGACCATGGTGGCGGGATAACTACTCTATATGCTCACTGTTCATCACTTCTTGTAGGCTATGGACAGACCGTATCAAGAGGACAGCAAATAGCTAGAGTAGGTTCCACAGGAAATTCCACAGGACCGCATCTTCATTTTGAAGTAAGACTTAACGGGGCATATAAGAATCCGTTGAACTATGTTAGATAATAATATGATAGGGGTTAGAAAATTAAATTATGAGAAAAACAGACGAAATATTAAATGAAATATTAGCTAAAAGAGGAATCACTGAAGCTGAAGATATTTCCGAGTTTTTATCAGACAAACCAAAAAAGACTTATGATCCATTCCTGCTTCTTAATATGGAAGCGGGGGTGGATTTGTTGTTGTCTGAGATTAAAAAAGGAACTAAGCTATGTATCTATGGTGACTACGATGCCGACGGAGTAACTTCCATCTGTATATTGTCCCATGTGATAGGTATGCTTACGGACAATTATACATATTATATTCCATCCAGATTTGAAGAAGGCTATGGTCTCAACAAAGAAGCCGTAAAGAAAATTCATGATGATGGAGTAGGTCTTATGATAACTGTAGACTGCGGTAGTGTTTCTTACGATGAAGTTGAATATGCCAAGGAACTGGGAATGAAGGTTATCGTGACAGATCACCACAGCATTGAAGATATAAAAGCCGATTGCATACTCATAAACCCTAAACAGAAAGAATGTATGTATCCATTTAAAGGTTTGGCAGGTTGCGGGGTTGCATTTAAAATGGCTCAAGCAATACAACAAAAGACCGGATTACCAAAAGCGGCAATCAATGATGTTTTGGATCTAGTTGCAGTTGGTACAGTTGGTGATGTGGTTTCACTGACCGATGAGAACAGAACTATCGTCAAATACGGGCTTAATAAGATAAATTCAGGAAGCCGTAAGGCTTTAAATCATTTATCAAAATCAATTTCTCTGCCATGGATTACATCGGAAAATATATCCTTTGGAATCGCACCTCATATAAACGCTGCAGGCAGAATGGCCTATGCAGGAGAAGCAGTGGAGCTTTTCTTAGCAAAAGATGATACAACCATCGATGAAAAGGTGAAGAACCTGATATATTACAACAGCCAGCGTAAGAAAAAACAAGAAGATGCCTATAATCAAGGTATGACAATGATTAAGGGTGACGAAAATTTCATCCTTCTTCATATGGAAGGTATCCATGAAGGTATTGCCGGTATCGTAGCAGGAAAAATCAAAGAAAGCATGGGGAGACCTGTAGCCATAGTAACTCCTTCAGGGGAAGGATTCCTTAAGGGAACAGGCAGAAGCATAGATAAGGTTGATTTATTCAAACTACTGAAGAGCCAAGAAGCGCTCTTTGAAAGATTTGGAGGGCATAAGAGCGCCTGCGGATTTTTGCTTAAAGAAGAAAACCTGGAAGTTCTTAGAGAAGGTCTTGAAGTGTGCATGGAACAAATGGTTGAAGCAGACCCTGAGATTTTTGAAAAAGAAGCATCATGGGACGTGGAGCTTGATCCTGACGAAATCACAGTGGAACTTTCAAAAGAATTGATGAAGATCGAACCGGTGGGTCAGGATAATCCTAAGCCTAATTTCCTTTTAAAAGGTGTATTTTGCGAACAGTTGAGATTCATGGGCGAAGAAAAAAACCACGCCAGATTTATTGCTGCAGGGGACTATGGAAAGGGTGCAGAGTGCGTCCTTTTCAAAAAGGCTCAGGATCTTAAAGAGATGCTTTTGGGCGGTGAGCCACTTGATATTACGGGAACTGTTGAATTTCAGAAGTGGAATGGCAGAGAACGAGTTCAGTTTATAATTGAGGAGATATCGTTATGCAGATAAGTAAAAAGAAGCTGATTGCTTTAATGATCGTTGCCTTTGTGGCCGGAGGTATCGTAATGGGAACCGTTTCGGCACTGGTAGGATCAGTAGGCTTCGGAAGTAAGTACTCAAAGCTGAATACCATATACTCGTATATAGAAAGCAGTTATTATAAGGATGTAGATATGGATGCGGCCATGGAATATGCATATAAAGGTCTGGTTGCCGGGCTCGACGACCCATATTCCGCATATATGACTAAAGATGAATATGATAATTGGATAACCGGTATTCAAGGAGAATATTCCGGAATTGGAGTTACCTTTACACAGGATATGGATGGATCATATGTGGTTGTCTCAGTTGAAAAAGATTCTCCGGCAGACAAGGCAGGAATTAAGGCCGGCGACCTTATACTTAAAGTCAATGGTGAAACATATGAGGATATGGACTTGTTGGCCAATGCCATTAGAGGTAAAGAAGGCACTACTGTAAAGCTCACATATGCTAGTGAAGGCAAAGAAAAGACTGTAGAGATAACAAGGCAAAAGATAGTTCAGAAAAGCGTTAGTTACGAAATGATCGATGCCGAAACAGCATACATTGCCATCACTTCATTCGTAGAAAATACAACTGATGATTTTAAGAAGGCACTTAATACTGTAGAGAAAAAAGGTGCAAAAAAACTTCTGTTGGACTTGAGAGATAATGGCGGAGGACTTCTCACATCCTGCGTAGAAATAGCAGATGAGTTTCTTGATGAAGGCGTTGTAGTATATGTAGAAGACCGCGAGGGTAAGCGTACAGATTATGATGCCAAGGATGGCAAAACTGATATAAAGACAGTAGTCCTTGTCAATGAAAACAGTGCCAGCGCGGCTGAAATCCTTGCGGCAGCATTGAAGGATAATGGAGTTAAACTGGTTGGCCAGACTACTTTTGGTAAAGGTGTTATCCAGTCTACTGCTCAACTAAAAGACGGCTCCGCACTGAAACTTACAATAATGCAGTATTTCTCACCTGACGGAAATGTGATTCATGAAAAGGGCGTTGCGCCGAATTTCAAGGTGAAAAACAAGGGCGAAATAGATAATCAGTTGGAAAAAGCCAAGGAAATTTCAAAAACACTTTAAATAACTAAAGTGTTCGTTGACTCATAAGTCAAAGGGTGCTACAATGGATTTAAGAGATATTAAAGTATTACCATTTTAACGTGGTGAAAGGAGATCCGTTATGGCTTATGAATCTAAATTCAAAAGAGATGATATAGATGAGCTCTTTAAGGCTGTGCTGCTTCTTCAGGATGAAGAAGATTGCTATAGATTCTTTGAAGATATCTGCACTATCAACGAAATTCACGCTATAGCCCAGAGACTGCAGGTTGCTAAACTGCTTTCTGAAAATAAAACTTACAGTGAAATCGAAAATATCACAAAAGCTTCAACGGCAACTATAAGTAGAATCAACAAATGCTTAGTATATGGGGCAGAAGGGTATCAACGTATACTCGAACGACTCAACGATTCTGAAGAATAACTAATAAAATGGCGTGACTTTAAAGTCCCGCCATTTTTGAATATATAAAGGATTAAGGCTTATTAAGGGAATAATGGAAATATATATTATAGAGGATTATAAAGAAAAATTCCCGGAGCTTAAAGGCAGAGATTTGACAGATGCACTTATTAAAGAATGTCTGGTAGATTACGGTATTGAAAATCCTCAAATACTGCGTACAGCTAAGGGAAAGCCATATATCGAAAACCCTGTGACTCTTGATGATTATGATTCATCTACTGAAGTACATTTTTCTGTCAGTCATAGCGGTAATTATTTTTTGTGCGCAATTTCCGATAAGAATATCGGCATAGACATTCAGGAAATGAGGAAGGCAAATACAAGCAAAATCGCCAAAAGGTATTTTACTGAGGCAGAAATTCGATTGGTAGAGGAAGGCGACGACAGAGAATTTTTCTATATCTGGGCAAGAAAAGAAGCATATAGCAAATATACGGGCAAAGGGCTTCAAGAACTAATGAAAGGAACCTCGGTTCTAAATCGAACTGATGTGGAGTTTATAGATTTTCAGTTGGAAGAAGGCATGTGGTGTTCATGCTGCTTTGAGATATAAATCATAGACTTAACAGAAAACGAGAGAAGGATTGAATTATGGCAAACAAAGAAATATGTTACAAGTTTTTAGTTGAGAATAAAACCGAGCATTCCAACATGTTGGCAGAACACGGACTTTCTATATTTATCGAGGCCGATGGCAAGAAGATACTTTTTGATGCAGGAGCAAGCGATATCCTTTTGCATAATGCTGAAGTTATGAATGTTGACTTGGCGGAAGTAGACTTTGCAGTGGTGAGCCATGGGCATTACGACCACACCGGAGGATTCCCGGCATTTTGTGCTTTGAATAAGAAAGCATCTATATATCTTCACAAGGATGGATTCAGAGATTCCTACGGATTTAGAGATGGACAGCCTGAAGATGAAACCAGCGGAATAATCTGGACAGATGAGCAGAAGGCTGGCATTAAGGAGAGACTTGAGTTAACAGATGGACCTGTTTATGTTACTGAAAATATTTGTATTACAGGCACAGTCCCGGTTGCAGAAGGAACTAATATTACTGAGAACTTTTATTATAGAGATGAAGAAGGTCAGTGGCAGAAGGATGATATGTCCCACGAACAAGTTCTTGTAATCAGACAGCCGGAAGGGCTTTATATTTTCTCGGGTTGTAGCCACAGAGGTGTTATATCAGCTCTAGAAGGAGGTAAGGCAATGTTCCCGGGTGAAAGGGTCGCCGTATTGGTTGCAGGAATGCATTTGTACAGTGCATCTGAAGAAGATAGAAAGGCAGTCGTTGATCAGATGGCAGCTGAAGGACTGGATAAAGTTATGCCAGTCCACTGTACAGGTATTAAAGCTATTTGTGATTTGAAGACTAAACTTGGAGAAAACTGCGTAGTTGCAGTGGCGGGAGATGTGTATCATGGATGCTAGCGGCATGAGAAAAATGGATTATGAAAAAGCCATTGAAAAAGCTTCTGAAAAGGCAGCTACATATATTAATATCAAGCCAAGAACCGAGTTTCAGATGAAGAAGTATTTGAAAGAAAAAGGTTTTGAAGAGGAAGTAGTTTCTGAAGTTGTTAATCAACTGAAGGAATATAGATACATAGATGATATAGAGTATGCTTCCATGTATTTCAGATACGGCTTTGAGAAAGGTCGCGGAGTCGAAAGAATCAAGAGAGAACTGGCTGAAAAGGGTGTAAGAAGCGATGATATAGCTATCGCCTATGAAGATCTTGAGGAAGTTCCCAATCAAGTGGATACGGCAATTGAGATTGCTCAATCTATAATCTCCGGTATCGATATTGATGAACTGGAATACGATGAGAAACGTAAGCTACAGGCCAAGATTGGAAGAAGGCTCATGAGCAGAGGCTTTTCTTCTGATGTTGTTTATATGGTTATAAACAGGGTGCTATAAATAATAAATGGCACTGAAAGGAAAGATATGACTGATAGATATTCAAGAACTGAAATGATGATAGGAGCTGAGGCCCTTGAGAAAATCAAGGGTTCTTCTGTGATGGTCCTTGGAATAGGTGGCGTAGGAAGCTATGTAGTTGAGGGCTTGGCTCGCGCCGGTGTAGGACGACTGGCTTTGATTGATAAGGATGTTGTAGACATTACCAATATCAACAGACAACTTCCGGCGCTTCACAGTACTGTAGGTAAGTCTAAAGTCGCCACTATGGCAGCACGTGTACGTGACATCAATCCGGATTGTATTGTAGAAGAAATAGAATGTTTCTTCATGCCTGACAATGCAGATGAAATAGACTTTAGTGAGTACGACTATATTGTAGATGCGATAGATACTGTAACAGGTAAACTGGCAATCATAGAGAAAGCGTATAGAGAAGGAGTTCCGGTAATTTCATCCATGGGAACCGGAAATAAGCTGGATCCATCGAGATTTACGATAACAACTATTGAAAAAACCAAGGTTTGCCCGCTCGCGAAGGTTATGAGAAAAGAACTGAAACTGCGAGGAATCAAAGGAGTGAAAGTTCTTTATTCAGAAGAAGAACCTATAAAGCATGAAGGGGGTGCGGTACCGGGCAGCATATCATTTGTACCGTCGGTTGCCGGACTTTTGATAGCGGGAGAAGTTATCAGAGACTTGATGAAATAAATTTTTAAACGCTCCACATATGGGGCGTTTTTGGTACATTGCCTATGACATAATATGCTCAAAGGAGTAAAGAGTGTGTGAAAACACATGGAGATGTATAGCGAAATACATGAAAGGTAGGTAAATATTATGTTGGCAATGGCATGGGTATTAATGAGCTTAGCAATTTTAGCTTCAGGGGTACTTTTAGGTGACTTGAAGAGAGAAATAGAGTATAATAATAAGGATAAGGGCAGAGAATATGCTCTAATAATTTTAGAAGGAGATCACCATGGATTACAAGAAGCAAATCATCGAGAAAGTAGAGTCGTTTTACGTAGATGTTGTTGATGAATTTAAAGAAGCAGAAATGCAGATTATCAATGATTCCAGATTTAAAATGATATTTAAGAAAAAGAATTATGACGGCAATATCGAGCACCTTAAAAAGTGCAAGAAAATGGCTTTGGCAATTGATGTTGATGATATAAAAATTCCTGTTGCGGACTCATTGGCTCGTGATGTAGTGAAAGAATTTGAGAGATGTCTCGTATTCTTCAACAGCCTTTGTGATTCACATATCAGACTTCAGACAAAACTTAAGATGAAAGCAGAAAAAACAGAAGACCTGAAGTTCTCAGAGTATAAGGAACTTTTCCAGAAAGTACAGACTTCAAGAAACAGCCTCAATGGTGCACTTCGTGATATGGATATCGTTTATTCAGACTTCGCATATGATGAAGATGATGATGACTCCATCAAATACGTAGAGTAACAACTATGGCAAAAGGTGAAATTAAGAAATTATACATACTGTATATTCTCGAAGTCCTGAAAAAGTATTCCGATGCAGATCATAAGCTGAGACAGCAGGATATAATTAAGCATATTGAAGCTGATTACGGAGTGGTGTGTGACAGAAAAACCATATCCAGAAATTTGACAGATCTTATGGAAGCCGGATACGAAATCGACCACGAAAGCGATGGGTATTACTACGATGGAAGACCGTTTGAAGATAGCGAACTTAGATTGCTTATCGACAGCGTTCTTTCATCAAGATATATACCTAAAAAGCAAGCGGATGACTTGGTTAAGAGACTAATCGAGCAATCCAGCGTTCATTTCAAGAAAAGGGTGCGTCACATTTACAGCTTGGACAACATGGAAAGGGCAGAGCGTAACGATCTCTTCTGGAACCTTGAATGTATAGGAGATGCTATTGAAGAAAATAAGCAGATAGCTTTTTATTATAACAAGTTTGGTAAAGACAAGAAGCTTCACAGAACAACAGATAATAAGCATGTGGTAAATCCATATTATGTCGTTATTGCCAACGGAAAGTATTACTTGGTAGGAAATAACGATAAATATGATGACATTACCCATTTCAGGCTGGAGAGAATCAGTCACGTTGAAATTCTTGATACAGCAAGAAAACCAAAAGAAAATATCGCCGACTTCAAGGACGGACAAGGACTTTCAAAACATATGCTAGAGCATGTCTATATGTTTTCCGGACCTTCGGTGAGAGTTATATTAAAAGTCAGACCGGACGGTATCAATGACGTGATGGACTGGCTGGGAAAAGATGTGGGAATAAGAGAGGAAGATGGATATTTAATGGTGGATACAGTTACCAATAAACAAGCCATCAAATATTGGGCAGTGCAGTTCGGAGAAAAAGTAGAAGTGCTAAGTCCGGAAGACCTCAGAAATGATATAAAAATGATGGTAGAATCCATGTGGGATAAATACAGATAATTAGGATGGATTGGGGATAAATACAGGAGGGAACCATGGACAACTTAAGTCTCATCATAATAGGACTATTTGTTATGATGACGATACTGATCATACTGTTGATGGCAATAATAATAAAATTATCAAGACCTGCCAACGGTGGTAATGTGTCAGACCTTAAACGTGAAATGCGATATGAAATAGATCGATCACGCCGGGAAACCATAGAAACCGTACAGAATAGTATTAAGAATTTGGGAGATATGATATCCCAAAACCAACGTGAAAGTGCAGACGTCCAGAGCAGAAGATTGATGGAACTAAACAAGCAGTTTACCGACACCCTGGAGCAAGTGACTAGAGGGCTGGGGGAAATGCAGTCTTTGGCAGCAGGAGTTGGAGACCTTAAGAAAGTTCTTTCCAACGTAAAGACAAGGGGAATCCTTGGAGAAATTCAGCTTGCGGCTATTTTGGAACAGATTCTTTCTCCTGAACAGTATGAAGAAAACGTAGCGGTAACAGGTACGACCGAAAGAGTTGAATTTGCTGTTAAATTTCCAGGCGAAGGAGATGATTTCGTTTACCTGCCAATAGATTCAAAATTCCATGCAGATGCATATTCCAGACTGCTGGATGCGTACGATACAGGGGATAAATTGCTGATAAAAACAGCTAATGACGGACTTAAAGCAGCAGTGCTGAAGTCAGCAAAGGATATTAGCACTAAATACATATTACCGCCGGCAACTACGGAGTTTGCAATCATGTTCCTGCCTTTTGAAGGACTTTATGCAGAAGTCTTGAGAATGGGAATCGTGGAGCAGCTACAGCGTGACTACAGAGTCACTATTGCCGGACCTACAACCATGGCAGCCATGCTCAACAGCTTTCAGATGGGATTTAGATCTCTGGCACTTCAGAAGCATTCCGGTGAAGTATGGAATACACTGGCCAAGGTTAAAAGTGAGTTTGATAAGTTCGGAGAAGTCCTTACAAAAACTCAGACAAAGATGGAACAGGCTCAGAAAGATCTGGAAACTCTCGTTGGTGTAAGAACAAGAGGAATCCAAAGAGCATTAAAAAATGTTTCGGCAACGACAGAATATATAGATACATTAGATGAGTAAGGAGTAAAGGCATATGAGCGTATTTGCCATAGCAGACCTCCACCTGTCACTGGCACCGGATGTGGACAAACCAATGGACATATACGGTTACAGATGGCATGACCACGTTGCGCGACTTGAAAATAACTGGAAACAAATGATAAGCGCAGATGATACAGTTATCATCGCCGGAGACATTTCTTGGGCGCTTAAGATGGATGATGCTAAGTACGACCTTGACTGGATTGCGGCATTGCCCGGGAAAAAACTTATTTTCAAAGGCAACCACGACCTTTGGTGGAACGGTATAACCAAACTGAATAAAATGTACGACAATACTACCTTCGTCCAAAACGACTGTTTCGCGACGGAGGATTTTGTCATATGTGGGACTAGGGGATGGCTTACACCGGATAACGATGACTTCAAAGAAGAAGATAATAAAGTATATAACAGAGAATTACTTCGTATGAAAAGCTCTCTTGAAGGAGGACGTAAATACATAGAAAAGTTAAAGGAAAACACAACGGAGACTGAAAACTTACCGGAGCTTGTTGCAGTTCTTCATTTTCCTCCGGTATCAAAGTCAGCTTCGTTTTCAGGATTCCAACAACTCTTCGAAGATTACGGAATCAAGCAGGTTTTCTATGGACATGTCCATGGAGAGGATGGCTTCAAAAATGCTATCAGAGGAAATTATCATGGTGTGGAATACAATCTTATTTCACTGGATTTTCTCAACTGTAAACCTTTGCAACTTGAAAAGAGCAAATAATTAAGGAGCAAATACTATGATAAAGAGAGTAACAGTGCTTGTTCTCGATAGCCTTGGAATGGGCGCGCTTCCTGATGCAGACAAATACGGCGATGACGGAGCAGATACTTTGGGACATATACTTGATAATTATCCGCTCGAAATTCCCAATATGAGAAAACTGGGTTTTGGAAATATCAAAGATGCTGCAGGAGGCAGATTAAAGGTGGAAAACCCTGAAGGTGCATACGGGCGTTTTGCAGAAAAATCCATCGGCAAGGATACGATTACGGGTCATTGGGAAATCGCGGGAATTTATACTAAAGA
The DNA here is from genome assembly GCA_045638485.1 of Lentihominibacter sp. Lineage (GTDB taxonomy): Bacteria > Bacillota > Clostridia > Peptostreptococcales > Anaerovoracaceae > Lentihominibacter. Next base: position 25,690 of record JAZUBM010000100.1, read on the forward strand.
ACCTTTTAAGACTTATCCTGATGGATTTCCAAAGAAACTGATGGATGAGTTTTCCATGGCAATCGGTAGAGGATATCTGGGAAATTGTACGGCGTCGGGAACGGAAATTATTGAGAGACTTGGCGAAGAGCATGAGAAAACAGGCGATGTAATAGTTTATACTTCGGCTGATAGTGTGTTTCAGATTGCAGCAAATATAGATGTAATTCCGCTGGAAGAACTTTATGATATTTGTGAGAAAGCCAGAGGTCTTTTGCAAGGTAAATATGCCTGTGGCAGAGTAATTGCCAGACCTTATGTCCTTGAAAACGGAAAGCGCACAAGGACAGCCGATCGTAGAGATTATGCAGTATCTCCACCTGAGGCTACCATGTTGGACTTGATAAAAGAAGCAGGTAAAACAGTTTATGCCATCGGGAAAATAGAAGATATTTTCAATGGCTGCGGTGTTACTAGAGCCGTTCATACTGATAGTAATGACGATGGTGTTAATAAAACGATAGAAGCATTAAACGAAGAATTCGAGGGGCTGATCTTCACAAATCTTGTGGATTTTGACTCCAAGTTCGGTCACAGAAGAGATGCAGTGGGATATGGCAAAGCCATTGAAGAATTCGATGCCAGATTACCGGAAATTCTGGGTGCAATGAAGGAAAGTGATTTGCTGATTCTCTGTGCAGACCACGGACACGATCCGGTGGAAGAAGGAACCGACCATACACGTGAATATGTTCCGCTGATTGTATACGGAAAACCTTGCAAGAGGGG
>JAZUBM010000101.1:0-5089 GCA_045638485.1 Lentihominibacter sp.
GAAAGAGAAACACTGCTTTATAACTGGCACAGAGCTGTAGAAAGAGCAAAGAGCTGGTCAGAAGAATAAAGCGAATGTAAAGGCGCACTTTGCGCATGATGAAAAAGTCGGAAAATCGAAAAGAAAACGATATCAAATAAAAGTTTAAAATTGAAAGGAAGTAATTAAAATGAGCGCACCTAAATTATTCAGCCCTGGTCCAATCATGGTAAAGGAAAACGTTAGAGCAGCACTGGCACACTACGATATTTGCCACAGAGGAGCAGAATTCGAAGAACTGTTTGCAAGAGCAACAGAAAAAATCAACAAGCTGTTCAAGGCAGATGATTCATACAGATCAGTAATCATCTCAGGTTCCGGAACATCTTCAAACGAAACAGTACTTTCATCAATCTTCAACGAAGGCGAAAAAGTTATGCTGATCAGAAACGGCGTTTTCGGTGAAAGACTTCTCGAAATCATCCAGAAGTATGAAATTCCACTGGTTGACTGTGAATTCGAATGGGGTGAATATCCATCAATCGAAAAGGTAGAAGAAATGCTGGCAGCTAACCCTGAAGTTAAGACAGTTGCTATGGTATTCCATGAAACTTCAACAGGTATGGTAAACCCTGTTAAGGCTGTTGGTGAAGTTGCTAAGAAATACAACAAGTGGTTCTTCGTTGACTGCGTATCAGCTGCAGCAGGCGAACTGATCGACGTTGTTGACATGAACATCACATTTGCTACATCAGTAGGTGGTAAGTGCTTGGGCGCATACCCTGGTTCAGCTTACATCTGTGGTAAGAGAGAAGCTTATGAAACTCTGACTCCTGCAATGGGTAAGAACGTATATCTGAACCTGGCTAAGCACTATGCAGCAGCTGAAAAGAACAACCAGACTCCTAACACTCCTAACGTAAACCTGTTCTGGGCTCTGGATGTTGCTCTGGACAATGCTCTGGCTGATGGCGGAGTAGAAGCAAGAGTTGCTAGATATAAGGAATGTGCAGGCATCCTGAGAAAGGGAATGAAGGACATGGGTCTGAAGCTCCTGCTGGATGATGAAGAAAAGATGGCAAGCACAGTTACATCAGTATTCCTGCCTGAAGGAAAGAACCTGCCTCAGTTCCTGGTAGAACTGGAAGAAAAGGGATACGTTGTTTACAGCGGAAAGGGCAAGTACGAAGAAATGGGCATGTTCCAGGTTGCTAACATGGGCGAAATCTATCCGGATGATTGCTATGAATTCCTGGAAGTACTGAAGTCAGTACTTGCATAATGCGCATAGACGATATAGCGTTAAAAAACAAAAATAAAAAAGCCCTGTTGTGGGCTTGTGAAAATGCTATGAGAATACATTGATCATAGATACTCCCCTCGAAAGAGTCCCTGCGGATAACCGCAAGGACTCTTTTCACTTTATGGCATTTTTATAAATTCAGGTTTTCTTTGTCTAAACTGGCAGTAATATTTGAAACCGATTTTTTTTGCCAGTTCTATTGCGTCATTAAAATGGTATTGATAGTACTTAGGATCATGAGCATCCGAACCAAAAGTAAGGATTTCTCCACCAAGTTCATGGTATCGATTGAGTATAGATTCTCTCGGAAGCCAGATGCCAGTACCGTACTTGAAGCTTGAAGTATTGATTTCCAGGCCTTTTCCTTTATAAACAAGAAGCTTTAGTATTTCATCAATAACATCTTCGAAAGGTGTATAATCATAGATTTTTCCAATGTATCTATCCAAGATGCTGAAATGACCTATGATATCAAAATCGTCAAATTTCTGCAGACATTCATACATGTAAGTATAGAAGTCTTCAAGCATTGCAGGACCATTCACATCAGTGAAGTCATAAGTGTATAAGTCATCTCCTCTGTGGCAGTGGAAAGAACCGATGATGATATCATAAGGATAAGCTTGGATTTGTTTGTGAGCTTCTTCCAAATGACCTTCCATAATGCCGATTTCAAGACCTGCAAGTATTTCCATTTTGCCGGCATACTTTCTCTGCATTTCCGGTAGCATTTTGTGATAACCATCAAAATCTATTATGAATGGGAATGCAGGATCGGGATAGCCTGGATCGTAGTGATCCGTAATGGCTAAAGTCTTTATGCCCTTAGCGAGAGCGCCTTCAAGCAGATATTCTGTTGTTACTTCACAGTCGTCAGAAAAAGCGGTATGGGTATGAAAATCACAGTTGATAATACATTTGTTGTCATTCATTTAGTCTACCTCCCGGTTTTAACATAAGGCAGTTCGAACCAGAATGAAGTGCCTTTGCCTACTGTACTGTCGACACCGAAATCGACTTTGTGAAGGGTGAGAATTTCCTTAACGATAGAAAGTCCGAGACCGGAGCCTTCGGCAGGACGCGCCATGTTTGAGCTAGCTCGGTAATATCTTTCCCATACATGCTCCAATTCTTCGGGAGGAATGCCCACCCCGTTATCTTCCACTTTGCAAAGGACATTTCGTCCCTTTCTCTTGATGGAAATGTTGATGGTTTTATCTTCACCGGCGAATTTTATAGCGTTGGTAAACAGATTTGATATTACTTGCTTTATTTTTTCTTCGTCTCCATTGACGATAAAGTTCACTTTGCAGTTGAAATTAAAGTTGTATCCTTCTTCCAACTCCATAATTTTATAGGTATTTATGATACTCTCTGCGGCATGTTTAATGTTGAAATTGCTGCGTGAGAGGACCATTTTGCCTGATTGCATTCTGGAAATCGTCAACAAATCACCAACCAAGGAATTAAGTCTGTCGGTTTCGTCGATTATAACCTGAAGATGTTGATCTCTCTTTTCCGGATTGTTGCCGGAAAGGTCACGTATCATTTCGGCATAGGACTGTATCATTGTCAAAGGTGTTCTCAAATCGTGAGAAACATTGGCGATGAGGTCCTTTTGCATCATGTCCGATTTTTCCAGCTCTATGGAAGCTTGGGTAAGTGTGTCGGCCAAATTGTTGATTTCAGTATAGTGGCCGCCTCTGAATACGATGCCATATTCGCCTTGTCCCAAACGTTCTGCGGAACGTGTGATTGTTCTGATTGGCCTTGTGATTCTTATGGACAGATAGAATGATATGAGACAAGCTACCAAAAGCGATATTATAGTTACGTAAATCAGCTGGTTAGTGAGGATGCTGATGGTGGACGATACAGGCCATAATGGCGAGAAAATGTACACCAGCATAGGCTGTTTCCCCTTGGCAGTAAGAACAGCTCCATATGCCAAAACATCTTTAGAATCGTCGGCATTTTTGATTCTCAAATAAGCGGAATCACCATTCTTTTTCAGCATTGCTTCGTTGACTGTTTCTATTCGGTCGGCATAATACTGAGCACCTGTAGAATCGCCGGAAGGCTTGAAATACATGGTCTTTCCGTCATATGAGACAATGTATATGAACATGTCATTGGAATTGGAAATATTCTCGACTGAGTTCAAAAATTTGGCATTGCTCTTTTGCTGATAATCAATCTCTATAGCTTTGGCAACTCTCTGAGTCTGCTCATCCTTCATAACATCGTAAAAGTTATTTAGGAACAAGACTTGAAGTATCCATAAAACCATCATCAAAAAGCCTGCAAATAGAATGAAGTAAAGCCATGTTTTGAATTTTATGCTGTTGTGATCAGGTAGTTTAAACTTCAAATTTATAACCTACTCCCCTCAATGTAACGATGAAATCTCTGTACTTACCTAAGTTGTTTCTTAAATTCTTTATGTGTGTATCGATTGTTCTGTCATCACCGAAAAAGTCATAACCCCAAATATCGGAGAGAAGCTTATCTCTGGAAAGGGCAATGTTTTTATTCTCTACAAGGTAGAACAGCAGATCATATTCCTTAGGTGTAAGATCTATCTTCTGTCCATCAATAGATACCGTTCTTGCGGGAATGTTGATTTCGAGTCCGTCGAAAGTCATGACCTTTTCACTTGGCCTTTCGGCAGGGTTGTTTCTTGCAAGTACAGCACCTACTCTTGCCATCAACTCCTTGGGGCTGAAAGGTTTTACTACATAGTCATCAATTCCAAGTTCAAAACCGAAAAGCTTATCGTACTCTTCGCTTCTTGCAGAGAGCATTATGATAGGGATATCCTTTATTTTTTTGATTTCCTTACAAGCGGAGAATCCATCAAGCTTAGGCATCATGATGTCCATTATAATCAAGTCGTAATCGTTGAGTTTACAAAGACCTACAGCTGTCATGCCATCAGCGGCTTCTGTAATCTCGTGACCGTTAAATTCTGAGTATTCTCTAATGACTTCTCTGATTTTTTGTTCATCATCAGCAATTAATATTTTAGCCATATTAAACCTCCTTTTGATTATTTTAAGGATAAAGTTTTTATGTGTATTGTTTGTGAACGTTTTGTATGGATTATACCACATTCTGTTGGCTGGGTACAGAAATTGTGATATACTTATAAATAAGTATGGCTTGGAGGTCCTATATGTATAAAATCGGGGATAAAATTGTATACCCAATGCATGGAGCCGGGACTATAGAAAAGATTGAATCCCGAGAAATCCTGGGAGAAGTCAAGGAATATTATATCTTGAATATCTCTTGTGGCGGGATGAGTCTTATGCTGCCTGTAGATAATTGTGACAAAATCGGTGTAAGAACCATTGTGTCAGAAGTAGAACTCAGGGAAGCCCTTTGCATATTGGGTCAGGAATCTACTCAAATGCTGGACAATTGGAATAAGCGCCAGCGTGCGAACATGGAAAAGCTAAAAAGCGGAGAAATTCTTGTAACAGCTGAGATTGTTAGGAATCTTACTAGGATAGATCGCTGCAAGAAACTTTCCGCAGGGGAAAAGAAGATGCTCAGCAATGCTAAAAAAGTGCTGGTGAGCGAAATTATGCTGGTCAGAAATCTTGATCAGAAAGAAGCTCTTGAGTTGGTAGAAAGGTCCATATAAAGAGCCATACTTTAGGTGCGCATTTGTATGGCATGCGCATCGAAAAATTTTAAAGAAAGGAGGAATGCAGTATGCTGATTAAACTGGTTAGAAGCGCTCTTACAATTGCAGGTGGATTTGTAGGGTATGGTGTATTTTTATTGGCGCAGTTTCTTTTC
>JAZUBM010000102.1:0-1866 GCA_045638485.1 Lentihominibacter sp.
GTTCCAACAATAAGGGACTTGGGTGTTGTATGCATAAGGAATTCGGACATATTCAGAACATGCTTAGGAATGAGTTCAGAAGGAATAAACTGGCAACATTGTTTGCCGAATAGACAATGTTTTTCTCCATAAATTACTCAAATTAAAAATCGTGAAGCTTTAAATGAGCCTCACGATTTTTATGTTGGCAAATTAAATCGTAACCCAAGAAAAAGCCAACGAATCAGGCTGAAACGGTCCAAATGCTGCGATTATGGCAGTAAAATCCAGTGCATTTTGATTATGGTTGGCATATCTCACAGTAACTAGAAATTCTGACAACGAAATCCCAGAAATCGTTGTCAAAATCGCGAAAATAAAATTATATGCCAATCACCGACCCGGATTCACCATAAAATAGCACGAAATCTAGTTAAAACCACCATAAAACACAATAAAAAAGGACCCCTGTTGTCATTTTCAAGATTATCTAAAAAAATGACAACAGCGTCCTCTTAAATCAATCAAACTTCTTGCTTTTCACCTTGCACTTCACTCCGGCTATCGCTCACACACCACCAAGTAACGCTGATTATGATTATCACAGCACCAATCAGAGCAACCAATCCCGGCATTTCGCCAACAAAGATGGCAACCCATACCGGATTAAGCAGTGGTTCCAGCATTGCAATCAGAGAAGCTGCCAGCGGTGGGCAGTCGCGTGTCGCGATGGCGAACAATACATATGGAATTCCCAGCTGGAATATTCCTAGTATAACTATGTACAAGATTTCAATGCCTGTAGTTCCGTCAGTTCCCATCAAACCAATCGGAGTTCCGATTACAGATGTCAAGCAATGGGCAATCAAAATTCCTGTCATTCTGATGGAGTCGTCTTTGCCACCGAGGCCTATCATTACCATCATCAGTGCCAGAGTTATTCCCGCCAGAATTCCGAAGAAGTTACCGATCAAACTTCCCGGTGAAAGCTGGTCGAAGAAAAACAGCACGATGCCGACCATTGTGAGAGCAACGACGAAGACATCTCTCTTCTGTAACTTCTGCTTCAGGAATACAGCAGATATTATCAGTATGAAAACCGGTGCGGCATACTGCAATACGATAGCGTTGGCTGCAGTTGTCAGCTTAGTTGCTATAACGAAACAGATACATGAACCGGACAGTCCGATGCCGGCGCCGATTGAATATTTGCAGATGTTAATCGGCACTTTCTTATAAGCCATATAGCCACCCAGAATGAGAGCGGAAATGATGCTTCGAATTCCGGCAATCAGCAGTGGGCTCCAAGAAATCAGCTTTATAAAAATACCGCCAAGACTCCATAGAACTCCGCAAAGTGCCATGATGAGCATAGCGTTTCGTCTAGCATGTGGGTCGTATCCGTTGATAGATTGCATTGTCACGCCTCCGATAAAGTAGTTTAGTATTAGTCACAAGAAGAATTATAGCCCAAACCGGCCCTGTTTGTGAAGAGGAAAGTGTAAGGCTTTCATGCTAAAGACGGGCCTAAAAAGAAAAAGAAAAAACGGCAAATGCACTTGCCGTTTTTCTTACTTTTGTCGTTTAAAGTTAGGAGGTCAATTCTCTTGATAGAGAATCTTCAGGAGTTTCCATCTTAGCTGCAGTTGCTGGTTTTCGGTTTCAGACAGGTTCAATGCAGAGAACTCTTCGTCTGAAAGAGCGGATAGTTCTTCATCAGACAGCCCGTCCAATTCCTCCGCAGTTACAGAACCTTCTTCCAAAAGGCACAGCGGAGGAAACAGCACACACCACCAATTTTCTCCTTCGCCCTCACCGAGAGTTATGTTGAGAGCTTCGTAGTTGCCGGCCGGAAAGGTTATATCGCCGTAAGTTTTTTCGGGTATA
>JAZUBM010000103.1:0-23807 GCA_045638485.1 Lentihominibacter sp.
GTTGTCAGCTGAGTTGCGAAAAGTCTGCCCAGAAGTTCAACAGAAACGGTGTTTTCGATCATTAAAAACAATTCCTGATTGATGTGCTTAAGCTTATCTATCGGGCTGAGCTCCGGATTCATAGTAGTGGAAAGCTCTTCGTATTTGTCATCGAACAGTACCGACAATGAGGAAAGAAGGGCATCTTTACCTTCGAAGTAGTGGTAGAAAGAGCCTCTTGATGTGCCGGATTCTTCTACGATTTCTTCAACAGTCGTCTCATCGTATCCTTGTTCATAAAACAGTTTCCATGCGGCGGAAACGATTTTTCCTTTAGTGTTTCTTGAGTTTTTCTTCATTAAAAACCTCTTTTCATAATTTTCATCTTATAAAAACCTCGAATTTAATAAAAATTTTTTTAAAATTTATTTTTGGTATTCTAATATATATTAAAATCATTCTATAAATAAATCATTGAAATTTCAAGTATTATATTAAAAATAATAAAAAAATGTATAGTTTAATGTTAGAACTTGATTCTGTGTTTCGTTCTAGTTTAAAGTGTGCTATTCTAGGGAAGTCATTTGATAAAAAACACTCAAAGGAGAAACAGAACAATGAACGGTGAAATTTTAGCTTTTGTCTTATACTTCGTAATTCTGGTAGGTATGGGCGTATACTTCTTCTTCAAAGAAAGAAGAAATGACTCACAGGCAAACTACTTCCTCGGTGGAAGAAGCATGGGCCCATGGGTTACTGCAATGTCAGCTCAGGCTTCAGATATGTCAGCATGGTTGCTGATGGGTCTGCCTGGTAGTATCCTGGCATTTGGTTTCGGACAGATGTGGATCGGTATCGGTCTGGCATTGGGGACTGCTGCAAACTGGATTTTCGTAGCTAAGAGACTGAGACAGTTCTCACATGCTGCAGGAGATGCTATCACAGTTCCTCAGTATCTGGGTAACAGATTCCTGACTAAGAGCCATACTCTTCAGGTTATCAGTGCTATTATATTCTTCGTATGCTTCACAGTATACGTAGCATCAGCTTACGTTGCAGGAGCATCCGTATTCACAACTATATTCCCATCACTTGATACACAGACTGCTATGATCGTATTCGCACTGGCAATGCTGATCATCACATTCTTTGGTGGATTCAAAGCTGTATGCTGGACTGACTTCTTCCAGGGACTGCTGATGTTCTTCGCACTGCTGGCAGTTCCTATCATCATCGTACTGACTCAGGAACTGGATACAAGCGCACTTGCAGCAGTATATTCATACCAGGATGCTGTTAGCGGTGAAATAGTAGAATGCTCATTCGGAACAGGTATCTTCGATTCATCATGGAAAGATATCGTATCAGGTCTTGCTTGGGGTCTCGGATACTTCGGTATGCCTCACATTCTGGTAAGATTCATGTCCATCGAAAAGCCTTCAATGGTTAAGAAGAGTGCTACAGTAGCTATCGTTTGGGTAGTTGTAACTCTGGGTTGTGCATGCCTCATCGCTTACTTCGGCAGAATGATCATCGCTGAAGAACTGCTGACTGTAGGTGCACAGAAGATGGTATTCATCGAGCTGGCTAGAAAACTGTTCCCTGCATTCCTGGCAGGTATTCTGATGGCAGCTATTATGGCAGCTTCAATGTCAACTGCTGACTCACAGCTGCTGGTTGCTTCCAGCTCATTCACATCAGATATCTACAAGCCTGTGATCAAGAAGAACGCTTCAGAAAAGGAAGTTCTGTGGGTAGGTAGACTCGTTGTACTGGCTGTAGCTATCATCGCTTTCTTCATCGCATCAAGTAAAGGTGAAGGCGCACAGGCTATCATGAACATGGTAGAAAACGCATGGGCAGGCTTCGGTTCAGCGTTTGGTCCTGTAATCTTGTTATCATTGTTCTGGAGAAGATTTACATACAAAGGCGCCATCGCAGGCGTAGTAGGCGGATTCTTAGTAGACATTCTGTGGCTGTCATTCCTGTCAGCTTCAACAGGCATCTACGAATTGTTCCCTGGCTTCATCGCAGGTGCTATTTGCGCGATAGTTGTTACTCTGATTGATAAGGCTCCTTCAAAAGAAGTTACTGACCTGTTTGACAGAGCACTGGAAGATGAAGAATAAAACGTTTATAAACCTTGAATGGTGAAAAATATACGGCACGAAAAAAGAACGAGTCTTAGGACTCGTTCTTTTCTTTTTGTTAAAATATTGTGTTGTTATAAAAATCTTACCATATGCTACAAAGCATCAGAAATGTATTCATCGGATTTCCACCAATAATGTTTTAGTGATTCCGGCATCATTTCATAAAGTGCTTCTGCCGCATCCATAGGATTTATGGAATAGCTCTGGGAAACGATCTTCTTATATACAGCGCATATACCGTTGCAGAATACATCCACCTGAAGTTCTTCCACCGGAGTGAAACCTTGGCCGTTTCTGTTTGAACGTGTGATGGCAAGGGCTGTTTTATATGAATATTCGTAGATGAAATTGCTGAATGAATTAAAGCCTGTGGAGTTGAGTGCGTTCTTGAATATGCTCAGATGCTCCTGCCCGTATTTGAATAGATGATAGCAAAGGTCGCGGTAACTTTTGCTACGATCCGGCGCCATATAATAGTCAAGAAGATTCTTGTAAGTTGCGTTCATCACATCGTATTTATCCTTAAAATAACGATAAAAAGTTGAGCGGCTTACGGATGCTTTTTCCATTATCATTTCTACTGAAATCTTACTAAACTCCCTATCTTTGATAAGAAACAGAAAAGCATTTACTATGGTGTTATGTGTTCTGTTTACCATGGGAACCTCCTAATGAAACATTATAGTGCTAATATACCATAATGAAACAAAAAGGGCAAAATGTTTCATGACATTTATTTGTGCAAATGATAAATTTACTTTGATAGGAGAAGTATTTATGCATGAACTTGGAGTGCTTCGTCACGTGGTTATGACGGTGGCGAAATCGGCAAAAGAGAATAATATAGGCGAGATAAAACATATCACGCTGGAAGTGGGCGATGAATCGAGCTATGTGCCGCATTACCTGGAGAAACTGTTCCCGGTAGCACTGAAATTTCATCCGGAGCTGGGGACTCCACAGCTCAAACTGATCCTAGTTAAGGGAAACAAGTTGCAAATAAAAGATTTTGGGTATTAAAATGAACGAAGAACAGAACAAAGTAAAATCAAACATCGATGAAAAAGGTAATGTCCTTTATTTAGACGAAGAGCGTCTGGCGAGAAAAAATCTGGGTTTTCCGCCATTCAAGAATCACAGAAATGGACTGGGAATATATAACTTTATAAAAACTCATATTCTTGCCATGAACAATAAAAGATGGCCTATGGCATTGAAGCTATACCATTTCTTTATCAAGTTCTCATCTTGGATAAAAAAGGGCGGAATGAAAGCGTATCTTTACAAGAAAATGATTATGATTCATCCGGACAAGGGAACTCATACAAGTACTTTAATGATGCCTTTGAATGTTGATGTCGACGAGCCTAATGTGATGAACCTTGATTTAGATGTTACCGATAAAGGCGAAAAAGTGGTTCTGCCAATAGATTTCGTGAAAGAATCATTGAAGCATATGAAGTACATAAGCGGCATGAAGACTTGCCTATGTCGTGAAGCTAATGATTGCCAAGATTATCCGATAGATATGGCATGTATTTTCATGGGAGAGCCTGCCAAAACTGTAGTTGAGAATGGTTTGGCAGTTCCGTTGACTTACGAAGAAGCATGCGCCAGAGTGGATAGAGCTGCTGAATTAGGTCTTGTTGCTCAGGCAGTATGGATTGAAGTGGAACAGATGCTTTGGGGCGTTAGAAATGATGAAATGGATAAGTTCTTGGAAATCTGTTTCTGTTGCCCTTGCTGCTGTATCGGAATGCGTCTTGCTCGTAATGCGACGGCTAAAGAAAGGATACGTTTCCAGCCGGCAGGATGGACGGCAGTAGCTGATCGTACAGCGTGTACGGGCTGTGGGCTTTGCGTAGGCGGAGAACATGGATGCCATATGGAAGCTATCAAGATAGGAGAAGACGGCAAAGTAGTTATCGATCAGGAAATCTGCGTAGGCTGTGGTATATGTAAGGCACGCTGTCCTTCCGGCGTGATTAAGATCAAACAGACTATGCCTATGCGTGGGGATATCAAAGAATATTTCAAGGAAAGCTATAATCTGGATTTAGACGTGTAAATCGCAGGTTGTGGGGTAATTCTAAGATGGATGAGATAAAAGTAATAGAATTAAAACAAAGCGTATTTGAAGACAACGACAAAGACGCGGAACGTTTGAGGGCGGAATTGAAAGCAGCAGGAGTGCTTTTGATGAACGTGATGTCTTCACCGGGTTCGGGAAAGACGACGCTCCTGCTTGGACTGGCGGAAAAGCTGGCGGGAAGGCTGGAGTGGGCTGTAATGGAAGCGGATATTGACTCCGACGTGGATGCAGCTCGTATGAATGAGGCCGGAGTAAAATCTGTCCAGCTGCATACAGGAGGAATGTGTCATCTTGATGCGGATATGACGAGACAGGGGCTGACAGAGCTTGGTACTGAAGGCCTGGATCTTGTTGTGCTGGAGAATGTCGGTAACTTGGTATGTCCTGCGGAATTCGATACAGGAGCCGGCATTAATATGACTATTTTATCGGTGCCTGAGGGTGAAGATAAGCCACTGAAGTATCCTCTAATGTATGAGACGTGCGATCTTCTTGTGGTTAGCAAGATAGATGTCCTGCCGTATTTTGACTTCGATGTTGATAAGGTGGTCGAATACGCTAAGATGCGAAATCCTGAAATAGATATATTGCTTGTGTCAGCAAAGACCGGCGAAGGTATGGAGGAGCTGGCTAGTTGGATTGAAGAAAAGATAAAAAAATGGAGAGCTTAGGCTCTCCATTTATGTTATAATGTGGGTGTTTTGAGCGGAATGCTCAATAATAAAATAGAAATAGAGGATGGATAATCGAGACTTATGGATGTAATTATAGTATTTGTCGCATATTTCTTCGGAGGAATAGTTGATGCTGTTTCAGGCGGTGGTGGGTTAATTGTGCTTCCTGCACTTTTCGCCATAGGACTTCCTGCCCATGTTGCTGTAGGAACAAACCAGGTGTCTGTACTTCCGGGTATATATACGTCGGTTGCCAAATTCCACAAAAGTGGCAAGATAGATATGAAAAACGCGGTGTATGCAGTGCCTTTCGGACTTGTTGGTGGCTTCGTTGGAGCAAAGCTGAACCTGATGGTTTCAGAAGAGTACCTGCAGATTATTCTGATGATACTGATACCGGCGCTGGCACTGTTTACAATCCTCAAACCAACTGTGGGAATGGAGGACAGATCACACGAAAATACTCGTCAAAAAATGATTTTACTGTCGGCGATTATAGGTTTTGTTGTAGGCACATACCATGCATTTTACGGACCGGCCAGTGGAACGTTTTATATGCTGGCGTTCGCTATGTTGCTGAGATATGACCTGGTTACAGCCAATGGAAATACTCGTTTTGTCACATTGTTTGTGAGTCTGGTTTCCAGCATTACATATGCTTTATCGGGCTGCGTAGATTGGATTTCTGTTTTGGCGGCAGTTCCGGGATATGCCCTTGGTAATTATGTGGGCGCATCTCTGGCGGTTTCCAAAGGTGCAAAGTTCGTTCGTCCGATGTATTACGGAATAATGGCGTTGCTGTTTGTTAAGTTGGTTAAGGATTTTTTCTTTTAAGTGAATATGAAAAGCGGATAGGGTTACCTATCCGCTTGTTTTTTGTATAGTATTTGTGTTTATAATTCCCCGTCTCCTCCGCAACTCCTGCAGTTGCCGCTGCCGCTACAGCTGTAGCAATTCCTGTCTTCTTCATCGGAGGCTGAACTGTGGAGCAGACCATCACCGTCACAGGTTCCGCAGTCGCCGTCTCCATCGCAGACACCGCAAATCGGTTTGGTGTCGTAGAGGTCATCGTTATCATTCTCCCAGAAATCATCGTCGCTGGCGCTATCCTCATCCCAGCTGCTGTCAGAATCAAAGTTACTGCCGGAATCATCGAATGTATAGCTTGATGTTGCCTGTGTTCCTTGGCTGGCAGGTTCGGTGCCGTATATATTGTTGATATCATAGACATCGTTTTCGACCAACTCGAAATTATCCAGGTCGTGAAGGGTAATCCAAACGGCATAGTTGTCTCGACCATTCGAGTTCTTGTAATAATTAATCTCTATCTGAGCAAAGTAGGCATCTTTGACTTCTTCAGTTCCGTTGTACTTGAAGTTCCATAAGTAATCGCCGCTGGGATAAAGATCTTCGTCAAAAGATTCGAACTGATATTTTCCTGAGTATTTGAGCAGATTGACATAAGCTGCAGCATGTGTCCACAGCTCGTCGTCTGACCTTAAGATAACTTGCTTGACGTCGTCATGCTCGTTGACCTCATCGATAAATGTATCGGTAAAGAAGTATTCCGGGTCAGGGATATCAGCGATAGCTTTCTTGCCGCATCCGCAGAGTGAAGTGGATGCAAGTACCATCATGGCAATCACTGTAATGATTGTTATCGTTTTTCTCTTATTGCTTTTCATGATGCTTCTCCAATTTATTCCGAAACTTCGATTTCTTTAGTTGTTAAGTCGAATTTCACGCTGAACCAACGAGCGATATATCTTGACCAGCGATCAGATTCACCGTCGCAGTGAGGATAGCTGTCGTCCCATCCATAAACAGGTAACTGGAAATCTATCACATTCTCGCATACAGCACATTTCATATTGCCATACTGTGCAGTGTGACCTTTTTCTGAAGGGTCTTTGGAAACAGGCAGATCTACGAAACCTAGCGAATTCTTTTGTATGTCGAAAAATTCAATGTGTCCCAGAGAATCTGCATAAGCTATGATTCCCTCTTTTTCAAACGTGATTTCAGAAGTTTCGATTGCATTATAGTATGGAGCATTAAGTTCTAAATAGTCAGATCTTGTACTGCTGTCGTATGTTAATTGTACTGCCATGTAAAGTTGCCTCCTTTTGTGGGGTGCTCTTATTTAGTGTAATTATATCATGATGAAGCGCGTTAGTGCATGATTTTCTCGAGTCTCCGTTGGTAAATTTAAAACACATTTATAAAAATGCCAACGTAATGGCTGAGTTGCTGCGATTCTACTTGTTTTATAGTGGATTTTAGGACTGTTTTGTAGGTTGTGTTGGCAAATTGATTGGTTTAATGCAATTTTGACAACAAGACATTAGATTTCGTTGGCATTTCAGTCCGGTAGTGTTATATTTGCCAATTTAGAGTGTTGTAACGGGTAAGATTGCTCTCTAAAAGAGCCATTATTTGTGTTATGTGCAAATATCGTTGTCAAAATCGAACAGTTGCATTGAAAATGCCAACATTTGCTCAGGCTCTTGCGGGTTTAAACCCCTAAAGCTGGATTTATCAGAACATAACAAAACCCCAACCGATTGGTTGGGGTTTGCTATGTTGGTACACCTTCAGGGGTTCGAACCCTGGACACCCTGATTAAGAGTCAGGTGCTCTGCCAGCTGAGCTAAAGGTGCATATTCAATTCGTTCGTGTCGAACAAATAGGAGTATAGCATTTTGCAAGATGCTTGTCAACAACAAAAAAATAAAAATTTTCCTCACATACAAAAAATAATTGAGCGCACAATAAAATTGAGGAGGGATGAATGATGAAAAATAACAACAATACGAATCGTTATAACAACGAAAGAAACCAGAACAATGAGAAGAACCAAAGAAATGAACGCAACGAAAGAAACGAAAAGAATGAGAAGAACGAGAAAAACGAAAGAAGCGAAAAGAGCCAGCAACACCAGTCAAACTATAGATAGCTTTCGTTAAAACTTCAATAACGGGCAACTTTCAAGAAAACAATAAGTAACTGAAGAAAAAATTTTCAAAATAGGCAGAGAATACTCTGCCTTTTTTGCATATACGTTTGAAATTACATATTTGATATAGTATAATATTAAAGACTATAAAATCGTGGAGCTATGCAATTTATTAGGAAGATGAGTAATATGGAAAATATTGAAATGACAACGATAATAGTCGTGGCAATAGTGGCATTGGTCTTTTTCGTAACCATAAGTGTTGTCGCTTTCATGACATGGAAGCAAGAAACGGAAAGGCGCACGGATAGCCTTAAAGGCATTGAAGATAGTCTAAACGACGTGTTGCTTGAACTTTATGGGAAAAACAATGTGAAACACTCAATTCAAGACGACTTTTACGATGAATTTGAAGATAATTCTCACCCTACATATAAATACGGTGGTACCAAAGTAAAAAAGGATAAAGGACGGACTAATAAAACTAAAAGAGATCCGTTTAAATGGATGAGGACGGAGAAGGACGATGATGACGTTATCGTCTTCAAACCCAACAAGAAGCATGTCAACAAATTACGATGGACTGAAGTGACTGAGGATGACTTTTCGACTGAAGCGCAGAATGAAGACTTCAATTCTATCAACACAGAATGTGTGAGCAATGCCGAAGAAAATTTTGACATGGCAGAGTTGGGGTTTTTAGAGGATGTGGAATTTTTCCGAACGTTAGAAGAAAAGCATACCGAACACAACGTCGGTAGAAGTGGCAAGAAATACACAGCTGAAGAATTGGAAGAGCTGATTAAAGAATAAAGACGCCAAAAGGAGGAACTTATGTATTGTAGAAATTGCGGAAGTGAGATTGCAGACGGATCAAGATTTTGCAGTAATTGTGGAAATCCTGTTACCATCGCTGCTCAGCCGGAAATAACGGAGCCGGAGGTTAAGAGGCAACCTATTTCTCCGGAACCTATTGAAGAAGCACCTGTCAGAAAACCTTTATTTGAAGAATTCCAGTGGAATGTTTCAGAATATCCTGACAGAAATGTAGTTGAAAAGACAGAAGATATCGACTTCAACTGGAATGCAGATCCGGCATCAATTACAGACACACGTAAGAGCAAGATTCAGGAAAGCGCAATAACAGGCCAGGATCTTGAGAAGGAAGTTTTCAAGAGTGTTGAACCTGAAAAATCTCCACAGGAAATGAGCGCTGCAGAAAGAATAGACAAATTCTATACTTTCAATAGAAACAACGAAGAATTTCAAAAACTTATCAATAGTGAGTTCCAGAGAATTAAATCAGGAAACGCTATAGAACATGAAATTTCCCAGGCAGAAAAGGCAGCTTCAGAAAGATTTGAAACTCGTATTGAAGATTCTTCCATGGAAGCATTCCTGGAAAAAGAAGGCATAGTAAAGCCATACCAGCCTAAGGCGTTCGAATCAGATGTTCTTCAGAGAATTGAAGCGCAGGAAGCAGAAAGAGAAGCAAAGAGACTTGAAGAGGAAGCTCGTCTTGCGGCTATTGAAGAAGCAAGATTAGCAGCTGAAGCAGAAAAAAGGGCAGAAGAAGAAGCAAAGCGTAAGGCCGAAGAAGAGGCTGCGCGTCTTGAAGAAATAGCACGCAAGAAGGCGGAAGAAGAAGCAAAGGCAGCAGAGGAAGCAAGACGCAAAGCTGCAGAAGAAGCAAGAATTCGCATGGAAGAAGAGGCTAGACTGCGTGAAGAGGAAGAAGCTCGCCAGAGAGCAGAAGCAGAAGCGAAGTTCAGAGCTGCAGAGGAAGCAAGATTAAAGGCGGAAGCTGATTTAAGAGCCGCTCAGGAAGCTGCAAAGATAAGAGCACAGCAGGAAGCTCGTCTTGCAGCAGAAGCAGAAGCTCAGTTCAAGGCAGAGCAGGAAAGAAAGCGCCTTGAAGCTGAAGAAGCACAGAGACAGCTGGAAGAGAAGAGAAAGTGGTTAGCTCAAGAAGCTGATCAGGCGCTGGCTCAAGAAGAAGCAAGAAAAGCTTTGGAACATACAGCAAGACTTAAAGCCGCAGAAGAAGCGAAGATCAGAGCGGCTGTTGCAGGCTTAAGAGGTGGCGCAGCAGCAACTCCAACCGAAGCGCCGGAAGTAAATAAAGAAATTGCTGAAGCTCATCAGGCTACAAAGAATCAGATAAATGAAATGGCAAAGGCAAGAGATTCTTACTTTGCTGACTTCTTTAAAGATGAAGAACCTTTGGAAAATCCTGTTACAGGCAGAGAAACAATGCTTTCTTCAGATGAAATTACAAAAACAAGAGTTATTAAAAAAGCAGATATCGAAGCGGGGCTTAACGAAGCAACAAGAGTGGCGGATGTGAAACCTACAGCGGCACCTGCAAGCGATGAAATGTTCTTTGATAGCTTCAATAACAGCTTTGAGGATTTAGGAGTTGAAGAACCGACACAGGAACCTCAGCCAATTGATTTTAAAGAAGCTGCACAGCCTGCTGATGATCTTGAAGATTTGCTGAGTCAGTTTGAAGACGTGAGTGCTGAGCCACTTGAAGAAGAGCCGATTGTTGAAGAATTGCTCTTTGAGGAACCGACAGAAAAGCACGGTCTTAATGATACAGTGTTAATGCCGCAGGATGAAGCTATCAGCCAGATGCCGGCTAATGATTTTGATAATTACGGCAATGCAGAGGCGGAGAAGTTCGCTAATAAGAACTACGAAGCTGATGATTTCTACGATGGCGGATTCTATGATGACGATGAAGAACTGACTAAGAAGGAAAGAAAGCAGAAGGCAAAAGCGCAGAAGAGCCTTGAGAAAGAAAAAGCTAAAGAAGCAAAGGCTGCAAAGAAAAAGTCTAAAGACAATTTCGATGAAGTAGATGATGATGACGAAGAAGGCGGAAAGGGCAGAGTATTCCTTAAAATTATTCTGGCACTGTTAATCGTAATTCTCGTTATCGAAGTAGCAGGAATGGGAATCAGATTCCTTGCACCACAGAGCAAGGCTGCTGAATTCATCGACAACCAGCTGAATAAAGTAATCCAGTTAATCACAGGCGAAGACACAGAATACAGTGTTGTAGCTGCACAGGTTAGACAGGAACCTTTAGAAGATAAAACTGAGCTGATTAGTGCTCAGGCAGATAAAAACGTTAATGGAAACATCGGAAGCATAGTATATAGTGCAGATTTAGTATACGACCAGAATACTGATGGCGAAATTTCGGACTTGGTCCTATCAACGCCTATGACCGTTGTTGAGTGGGGCAGAGATGAAAAAAATTATCCTGTCTACTATGACGAACAGGTTGTAGGCCAGATAATCGCTTTTGAATCATCAAAATCTGAACTGATGAACAAAGGAGATGAAACAGTTCTTAGTATGATTGATCCGGAAATGTCACTGTACAAAGAAGTATCTAAGCTCAAGGGAAAGAAGATGTCCGGAGAGTTCAAGAAACTTGAAATAGGAGAAATAAGACAAGCAGGATCAAATTACTATGTATGGGTTAGGGAAACTATAGGAGATACTACTACTGAGAAGGTATACTCTATGTATCCTGAGAAGCAGTTTGTCATGAAAATGGCGGCTTGTTACGTAGTTTAAAAGGAGGACGACATTGGAAAAAGGGAAAAAGAGCAGACTGGGCGTTAAAGGCATAATAATTGCTGTATTGCTGGTAATTCTACTGTTCTTGATGCTCATAGGATTTTTAACAGACTTCCTGTGGTTCAAGGAGCTGGATTATGTATCAGTATTCTTTACAAAATTATTTACACAATTAAAGATAGGTGTGCCGGTATTTGTAATTGTTACATTCTTGGCATATGTATATCTGAAATTCCTTAAGAGAGGATACTTCAAGAAAGTTGTATCAAACGAGGAAGTGAACCATGGCAGACTCAACCTCATTTCATGGGGCCTTGCAGCTGTTTTCGGTGCTGTATCAACATACTTCGCAGTAACTAAAATGTGGTTCCAGTTCCTTCAGTTTGCTAATAGTAGCAAATTCGACATTAAGGACCCGCTGTTTGACAATGATATTTCATTCTATGTATTCAAACTGGGATTTATCCAAACAGCAAATGAAATGGTACTGTTCCTGTTGGTAGCGTTTGCTATTTTAACAGTACTTTACTACACAATACTTCTTTCTATGAGAACTCCTCAGATATTTGAAGAAAAAACTGAGGAAGAGCCAAAAGTAGAGACTGAAGAAGATAGATATGACGGAAGCGGCTTTGGTGGCGGATCGGGTTTTGGTCAAGGCGGATTCGGACAAGGCTTCGGAACTGTTAATGATATTTTCGGTAAATTTGCAGGCTCATTCAATAAGAAAGGGGCCTTTAATCAGAAACCTAAGAAAACAAAGTCATTTGATGACGATAATTTTAAGATGCTCATTTCAATCGCTGAAAAGCAGCTGATTGTTGTAGGGGTATTGTTCTTCATTATGGTTGGCGTTAATTTCTTCCTGAAGCAATACAATTTATTGTTCGGAAGTACAGGCGCAGTTTACGGTGCAGGATTCACAGATGTAAATATCACTCTGTGGGTATACAGAGCTATCATGGTGCTGGCAGTGCTGGCAGCTATCGGATTTGCTATCGGAATCACAAAGAGAAAGCTTAAGCCTGCAATCATAGTGCCTATTATCATGCTTGTTATAGGCCTTGGAGGAACAGGGGCGGCAGTTCTTGTACAGAATCTGGTTGTTACTCCGGATGAAATCAGCAAAGAAAGCAAGTATCTTGAAAGAAATATCGAATATACTCAGTATGCCTATGGTTTGAATGATGTTGATAGCAAGAGCTTTGCGGCAACTGAAAATCTGACAAGTTCAGACATCAGCAACAATATGGAGACTATCTCCAACATCAGAATTAACGACTTTACACCTACTAAGACTTTCTACAACCAGACAGAAAGTATTAGACAGTACTATACTTTCAATGATGCTGATGTAGACAGATATATGATTAATGGTGAATATACTCAGACATATCTTTCAGCAAGAGAAATCGATGAAACAAGAATCAAGGATACTTGGCTGAATAAGCACCTGAAATATACTCACGGTTATGGTGTTGCACTTTCAAGAGTAGACAAAATCACATCAAGCGGACAGCCTGACGTATTGATTGGCGGTATTCCTCCTAAGTCAGATGTGGAAGAAATCGAAATCAAGACTCCGGGAATCTACTATGGTGAGCTCACAAACAATTATGTGCTGGTAAATACTTCAGAAGAAGAATTTGATTATGCTGATGGTAACAGCAATAAGTACACTAAATACGATGGTGAAGCCGGAATCAAGCTTAATCCTGTGAACAGATTTATGTTTGCAATTAGAGAGCAGAGCCTTAAGATGTTAGTATCAAGCAACATCAAGGGTGATTCTAAGATCATCATCAACAGAAATATTGCTCACAGAGTTAAGGAAATTATGCCATATCTTGAGTATGACAAAGATCCTTACATGGTAACAGAAAATGGTAAGCTGTATTGGATTATTGACGCATACACTTATACATCAATGTATCCATACTCAGAGCCATATTCAGATGAATATACAACAAACTATATAAGAAATTCCGTTAAGGTTGTAATCGATGCATATAACGGAACAACTGACTACTATATCGTAGATGAAAGCGATCCTATCGCTCAGACATTCAAGAAAATCTATCCTGATTTGTTCAAGGATATGGAGCAAATGCCTGAAGAAATCAGAGCGCACATCAGATATCCTAATACCCTGCTGAATATCCAGGCGCAGGTTTACCAGAGATATCACATGAACGATGTCAAGGTGTTCTATCAGAACGAAGACTTGTGGGAAATCGCTGATGAAATCTATGGTATGAAAGAACAGAAGATGACTCCGAATTACTACATCATGAAGCTTCCTGGTGAAAAGAATGCAGAATTTGTAAATACAATAGCATTCACACCAAGAGATAAGAAGAACTTGATGGGTCTTCTTGTAGCTAGAAGTGATGGAGATGAATACGGTAACTTGGTGTTATATCAGATGCCGAAGAGCAAAACTGTATATGGTCCAATGCAGGTAGAAGCGCAAATTGACCAGAACACTGAAATTTCCAAGGAATTCTCACTGTGGAACTCTTCCGGATCATCTTACAGCAGAGGGAACCTGTTTATCGTTCCAATTGAAGATTCACTGCTTTATATTGAACCTGTATATCTGGAAGCTACAAACTCAAGTATCCCTGAAGTAAAGAGAGTAATTGTAGTTTACGGTGACAGAATTGCATATGAAGAAACTCTCGCTGAAGCACTCAACAGCATGTTCGGAGATGGCAGCGCAGAAGAAAATACAGGAAACAGCTCATCATCCAATAGTGATGATAGTAGCTTGAGCCAGAGCGAAATAATCCAAAAGGCGCAAGAAGCTTTCGATAATGCGCAGAAGGCT
Source organism: Lentihominibacter sp. (assembly GCA_045638485.1). Lineage (GTDB taxonomy): Bacteria > Bacillota > Clostridia > Peptostreptococcales > Anaerovoracaceae > Lentihominibacter. The sequence goes on from JAZUBM010000103.1 coordinate 14,279, forward strand.
CAGCAGAGTGGCGATTGGTCAAAGTATGGTCAGTACCTCAATGAACTGGATAAATATTTAAGCATGTTAAATTAATAAAGTAATTGTTCAGAACATTCCCGGTACCGAAATAGGTTTACGGGAATGTTCTGTCATTATTAATGAACCAACCGGTTGAACTGTAAGGAGACAACTATGTTAGCATATGATTTGAATAAAATGCTCTATACTGTTCCGGCAGACAAACATTCGCCTGAAGAGATTACAAGGGTTTTGAAAGAACATCCTGAAGTGAAGTTTATCTCATTGGTAGGAATAGATGTAGGCGGACATGATACAGATGAAAAAATACCTGTTGAAGAGTTTCTGAAAGACATAGAAACTTTCCTGGCAACAGGTGTTCAGACAGACGGATCCAGTGTAGTATTACCGAAGATAGCAAAACTTAATAATGCAAAGGTGGATATAATCCCCGACGTTACAGTGAACTGGTTTGTGGACCATAATTTCAATTATCCTGATCCGCAGACAGGGCTTCCTGTGGGAACACTGAGAATACCTTCATCACTTATACATAATGATTCTGAAAGAGTTGGATCAAGAGTAATCCTCAGAGATGCCATCTATAACTTCAAAGAAGACCTTATGCAGCTTTTGAAGGAAAATCCATATGTATTTGATTACATTGATATTGACTGCGTAGATGATATTGAAGAGCTGGTTATAACAGCAGCAACAGAGCTGGAATTCTGGGTTAAGACACCGGATGATGACGCTGACAGAGAACAGCTTTCGACAGCTCAAATGCTAAAAGAACAGTATTGGAAGAGAACAACAGGTCCTGTTAGAACAGCACTGGAAGAAGTAATGCTGGTTCTGCAGAAATATGGATTTGAAATGGAAATGGCCCATAAAGAAGTGGGCGGAGTAAAAGCAAGACTTGGAAATTCAGGTAATTACGACCACGTAATGGAGCAGCTTGAAATCGACTGGAAATACTCTTCTGCTGTACAGGCTGCAGATAATGAAAACCATATCAAATATGTGGTTAGAGACATCTTCAGAATGTACGGCTTGGAAGTAACTTTCCTCGCAAAACCGATTGAAGGCGTAGCGGGAAATGGTGAACATACTCATATGGGTGTTGCCGCCAAACTTAAAGACGGAAGAAGAGTCAACTTGTTCTCACCGTCAGATTTAGAAAATCAGTTTATGAGCCCTATCGGATTTGGGGCATTAATGGGAATGCTGAAAAACTACGATGTCATCAATCCATTCGTAAGTTCAACTAATGACTCCCTTAATAGATTGAAGCCGGGTTATGAAGCACCGGTATGTACTGTAACTTCACTTGGACATAGTGCCAAGCTTCCTTCCAGAAACAGAACTGTTTTAGTAGGTCTTGTAAGAGAAGTAGGAAATCCTGCAGCTACAAGATTTGAGCTCAGATCACCAAATCCTAAGAGCAATACTTATCTTGTTATTGCGGCATCATATATGGCGATGCTGGACGGAATCAAAGAAGCTCTTGAACATAAGAAAACTCCTGAAGAGCTGGAAAAATCTATTTCCAAGGGATATGGAGAAGAAGATTTCTATTTGGATACAGACAGAATTTATCGAAGCGAAAAGGACGTATTCGATGAATATACTCAGGAAGAAAGAGATATGTACTTTGGAAAGGCTCCAAGCACCGTATGGGAAAACATACAGGCGTTTGAAAAATATCCTGAAAAGCTGGAAATTTTCAAAAGAGACGATGTAATGACAGAAATGGCATTGGAGTCATACAAAGAAGCAACACTGGAGCAGTGGTCTACAGAGCTTCATAACAGAATTATTCCTGACACCATGGATCTTATCAGAGCGTGCAGCAAGGCGCATGACGATCTGGACTGTGTAGACTTTGACAGAAGCAATTGGGAAAAAATCCAGAGACTTAGACATCAGTTGGGTAGAGACACCTTGGATGATTATTGCTTGCTGACCAAAGTCAAGATGGCGTTGGATGCAGGGGAATATGATGAAGCATCACAGCTTCAGCTGGAAATGCAAGAAAAAGTACAGCAGCTCACAGAACTGTATATAACATATAAGAAAAACTTATTTTAAATAGGCGGAGGAGAGTAGAAGAATGTTAGACATCAAAAGAATAAGAGAAGATTTTGATAATGTAAAAGCGGCGGTCGAAAGAAGATGCAAAGGAGACTTTGGCATAGATAACGTATTGGAATACGACAAGGAAAGACGTGCGATTCTGGCTAAAGTAGAGCAGATGAAGAACGAACAGAGTGTTAAGTCCAAGGAAATTCCAAAGCTGAAGAAAGCCGGCGAAGATACTACAGAACTGATGGCAGAAATGAAGAAACTCTCTGAAGAAATCAAGGTTCTTGACGCGCAGGTAAGTGATGTTGAAGCTAAGCTTAAAGATGCTCTGCTTAACATTCCTAACACACCTAACGAAACAGTACAGATCGGTGAAGACGATAGCGATAACGTTGAACTGAGAAAATGGGGAGAACCTAGAGAATTCGATTTTGAACATAAAGCTCACTGGGATGTAGGCGCTGATTTAGATATTCTCGATTGGGAAAGAGCGGCTAAAATCTCAGGTGCAAGATTTACAGTATACAAAGGTATGGGAGCAAGACTGGAAAGAGCAGTTATCAACTTCATGCTGAATCTTCACACTGAAGAGCATGGATTTACTGAAATCCTTCCTCCTTTCATGGTAAACAGAGATGCGATGACAGGAACAGGACAGCTTCCTAAATTTGAAGAGGACATGTTCTATATTCCTCAGAAAGATTACTTCTTAGTTCCTACAGCTGAAGTGCCTGTAACAAACTTAAGAGCACAGGAAATCATGGATGAATCAGAACTGCCTGTATACTACACTGCATATACACCATGCTTCAGAGCAGAAGCGGGATCGGCGGGTAGAGATACAAGAGGACTTATCAGACAGCATCAGTTTAACAAGGTTGAACTTGTTAAGTTCGTTAAGCCTGAAACTTCATATGATGAACTGGAATCACTGACAGCAGCAGCAGAAAAAGTTCTGCAGAAGCTAGAAATTCCATACAGAGTAGTGAAGCTTTCAACAGGAGACCTGGGCTTCTCATCAGCAATGACATACGATATCGAAGTATGGATGCCAAGCTACGGAAGATACGTTGAAATTTCATCATGCAGTAACTTCGAAAGCTATCAGGCAAGAAGAGCTAACATCAGATTCAGACCGGCAGAAAAAGGCAAGCCTGAATTTGTTCACACACTTAACGGATCAGGTCTGGCAGTAGGAAGAACTGTTGCTGCTATTCTTGAAAACTATCAGCAGGCGGATGGATCAGTAGTAATCCCTGAAGCTTTAAGACCATACATGGGAATTGACAAAATCGAAAAATAAGCGAGAAAATTATGATAGCAGAAAGATTAAAGCCATTAATGGCAAACAATTCGGCAGTGCGTCAGATGTTTGAAGAGGGAAATAAACTTCGTGCCCAATATGGCAAAGAGAATGTTTTCGACTTCAGCATCGGCAATCCGGATGCGCCTGTGCCCGATGAAATAAATCAGGCAATTAAGGACATAGTAAATGAAACTCCGGCTATGGAACTTCATGGATACATGTCAAACGCAGGGTATGAAGATGTTAGAGCAACTATTGCAGAACATATCAACAATCTTCATGGAACAAAGCTGGGCGTCGGAAATATTCTTATGACTGTGGGTGCTGCCAGCGCACTGAATGTGGCTCTTAAAACAATATTAAATCCGGGAGAAGAAGTGGTAATTTTCACACCATATTTTCTGGAATATAATTGGTATGTTAAGAATTACGACGGAGTAGTAGTGCCATGCAAGACAGATGAAAATTTCATGCCGGATCTTGTGCGTCTTGAAGAGTGCATTACTGAAAACACAAGGGCGTTGCTTATCAATTCGCCTCATAATCCGACAGGTGTGATATATTCTGAAGAAACAATCAAGGGTATTGCAGCTGTTCTTGAAAAGAAGCAGAAAGAGTATGGAAGAACAATTTTCCTTATTTCAGACGAACCTTATAGAGAACTGGCTTACGATGGTGTAGAAGTCCCTTATGTGACAAAGTACTATCCGAATACTTTTGTAGTTTACTCATACAGCAAATCTCTGTCATTGCCGGGAGAAAGAATCGGATACTTGGTAATTCCTCCTGACATGGAAGAGAGTGAGTTTGTTTTCGAAACAGCAACTGCTGTAAACAGAATTAGCGGTGCGGTAAATGCGCCATCCATACAGCAGAAGCTGGTTGCTAAATGTGTGGATTCCAAAGTTAATCTGGAGTACTACGACAGGAACAGAAAAACACTGTATAGTGGCCTTAAAGATTGCGGCTTTGAGTGTGTTATGCCACAAGGCGCATTTTACTTATTCGTGAAGTCTCCGACAGAAGATGCAGCGGAATTCTGTGCGGCAGCTAAAAAATACAATATCCTTATGGTTAACGGAGCATCATTTATGGCTCCGGGATACGTTAGACTTGCTTATTGCGTATCCCATGAAACCATTGTTAACTCGTTGCTTAGCTTTAAAAAATTGGCAGAGGAATATGGGCTGTAGATAATAGAAATTATTAAAACATAAGGCTTTTAAATATGATCAAAATTAACGATAAAATTAAAAAATTGATTATTGGCTTTGTTGCAGTGTTGGCGGTGGGGGGAATGACAATTTATGGCATGACGGCTCCATGTGCTGTGTACGCTGATGGAACGGAGATATATGATCCATATGTCGTTAAAGCAGGTGATGAAGAACTGTTTCTTGTCGGCGATACCGAAACGGCTGCAAATGTAATAGAAACAGTAATGGATGAGTACACTCCTGAAGGCGCGCAGATCAACTCAATAACTGTTGACAAAAAACTTACTACTGAAGCCAAGAAGCTGAAACGAGGCGAATCGTCACCACTCGTCCTTACGGAAGAAGAGGCCATAGATTACGTACTTGCTGCCAATGCATCAGACAAACCGCTTTTTTCTGTTACTATAAATGCAGAGAAGGGTACTATTGATGATGTGAATGCCGGTAAAGATTACGTCGAAGACAAAAAGATGTATGAAGGCGATACAAAGGTAAAGAGCAAGGGTAAGGAAGGTAACCAGATTGTTACTAAGGAAATTACCAGCGTAAATGGCAAGGTTTTAACATCGGAAGTAGTAGATACAGTAGTTATAAAGGACCCCGTAGACACCGTTATATATAAAGGAACAAAAAAACGTCCAAAAGATACTTTGAGAGCTGATTACAGCGGAAAAGTAATGGGCTCGGGAAATGGTGCAACAATAGCAAGTTATGCATGCAGATTTATTGGAAATCCATATAAATATGGAGGAACCAGTCCGGAAAGGGGCGCAGACTGTTCAGGTTTTGTAATGGCCATATACGGAAGATTTGGTGTTTCACTTCCTAGAACTGTAGGGCCGCAGTCATACTGTGGTAAAGGCGTTTCTTTGGCAGAAGCAAAAGCCGGTGATTTAGTGGTTTATAGCGGACACATAGGTATCTATACCGGAGGAGGTAAAATAGTACATGCGTCAACACCAAGAGGTGGTATCAAGGTCAGTGGTGTTCATAGCTGTGGTAAAATAGTTACCGTAAGAAGAATAGTTGAATAAAAAACAAATAAAAGAGCTCTGCATTAATTAATATGCAGAGCTCTAATTTATTTTTTGAACGATTTATAATCATCAACCAAGCTATATCTGAGGCGGTGGGTCGATTCTAATATTTTCTATCAAGGTTCTAAAATCTTTTTCTGCCCAAATTTCAGGAACAGGATAGAGAGGATTAGCCTCTTTTCTGGCCCAAGCTATAATCTGAGGAATGTCCTTATCCTGGATAACATCCAGCTTTTCAGGGATGTCCATCTTCGCCTTCATATCCTCAATCCATGCAATAAATTTTCTGGCTTTCTGAGCCTCTGTTTTGCCTTCTATTCCACATATATCAGCAAGTTTGGCAAGTTTATTATGGGCCGATTCTCCGTACTGTTTCATAACATGAGGAAGTATTACTGACATGGCCAGACCGTGAGGAGTTCCGTAAAGGCCTCCAAGAGTATGGCCTATGGCATGTACGTAGCCTACGCACCCGCGAGTGAACGCTCTTCCTGCATAGAAAGCTGCCTTTTGCATATTGGCACGAGCTTCCAGATTGGAACCATCACAATAAGCAGTATAAAGATTGTCATAAATCAGCTTAACGGCCTTTTCACAGAGTTCTTTTTCCAACTTGCTGTTGTATGTATTGTTAGTATAAGCTTCTACCGCATGACAGAGAGCATCCATTCCTGTAGTTGAAGTTACTTTTGGTGGGAGTCCTGCAGTAAGTTCAGGGTCGAGAACTGCAAACTTAGGCATCAAAGAAGTGTCGTTCATTGAAGCTTTGTGATGAGTTCTGGCGTTGGTTATAACTGCTGCAACAGTTGTTTCTGAGCCTGTACCTGCAGTAGTTGGAACTGCGAAAATACGAGGTATTCTATGGAGAACTCTAAAGAGTCCCTGCAGCTGTTCAACTGTCTTACCTTTCTTAACGGCAGTGGCACCGATACCTTTAGCGCAGTCCATAGGGGATCCACCACCAAATGCAACTATAGCCTGACAGCCATTTTCGCGGAACAGTTTAAGACCGTCATTAACATTGATATCTGTAGGGTTAGGTTGAACACCGTCATATACAGTGTACTTAACGCCTGCCTTATCCATTTCTTCAAACAAGCTATTTAGCATACCAAGTCCTATGAGGCCTTTGTCTGTAACTACGAGAACATTGTCGAAGCCCTTTTCGCGTATCCATGCAGGCAGTTTTCTGATAGATCCGGGACCTTCCAAAGTTTCGGGCATTCCCCAAGGAATAGCATACATTCCAACTTTGAATACAGCCTGGTAAATACGGCAGAAAACTCTAAAGAGGGAGAATCCCTTGGTGTGATGTCTTGCGTAGTCGAAAGTATCAAAAGTAATTGCATCTACCGGGCACGCTTTGGCGCAAAGTCTGCAATCTATACAATCGTCAGGTCGTGCAAGAATAGCTGCAGTATGTATGTCTCCATGAAACTTTGGCTCCTCGATTTCAAGGCAATTCATAGGACAAGTATCTACGCATATTCCGCAGCCTGTGCAATGTCTTCTGTCAACATAAGGTTCATCCCAGTCAAACTGAGGGCGCTTGTGCAATTGCTTGCCGTTTTCATCAAGAATCGCATCCTGAGGACATAATTTGCCGCAAAGACCGCAGTCTATACATTCGACAGAATCAATGGTGTGGAGAGATTTTAAATCTCCGGAGATAGCCCCAACAGGGCATTTTTTAGCACATATGGTGCAACCAATACATTTATCTGTTATTTTGTGAGTCATATCAACCACCTCCTGATGGTGAGAAAAATGCCAGCTCGTCTCCATCTTGAAGAGGAGTTGAAAGTTTAACCTGGGAGCCGTTAACAACAGCTATGCATCTTTTGATTTCTTTTAATGGAAGCCCTGTTGTTGCGGAAAGGGCTTCACAACCTTCTTTGACGGTTGAGGCTTCAACTTCGATGCCTTTGCATCCTGTCTTAAGCCTTAAAGTTCCGAATAATTTTATCGTTACCATAGTTCACCTCACTTTTTCAGCTCAATGCCGAGCTTACGCAAAGTTCCGGCTTTTGGGATACCATTACGATCCCAACCTCTGGCCTTATAATATACCTTCTTCATTCTTTCCAAAGGTACGCGAGTACTGTCGTCTCCCGGAATCTGAGGAACATCTGTGAGCCTTGAAGGGAGAGTGTCCGCATTACAATCGATACCGAATCTTGTATTTATGTGTCTTTCAAGAGTGTATCCGCGTTTTCCTGCCTTAAAGAATGACCCGAAGGTTACAGGCATTCCTGTGATTAGGTGGAGTGCTTTTGACTGGTTAAATATTATCGGCAGATGAATGCATGCGATTCTTGGAATAGTATTAAGCAATCTCAATACAGGGCCGATATAAGGAACCATTTTGCAGAATACTTTGGTGTACCAGCTGTTAGGTCTTGAAATTATCGGAGGCGGGAAGAATGCATATGTAGTGAATAAGCATTGTCCGCAAGATGAAACAGCTTCCATAAGATCCTGGAACACGACTGTAAAGTCAGGTTTACCGTGAGGATTCTGCTGGTCCACGTTGAGGCTGAGACCTTCTACGAGAACCATATAGCCACCATTAAGGTGACAACCACCTCTGTTGGAAACCGCATATCCAAGGCCGAGGCCTACAGTACGTCTAGGTTCGTAAGCGGCCAGTTCTAAGCCTTTGGAGTGAATAGCGAATTCCTTGCCACCGTATTTCTCTGAGAGCCATTTTGAACCATTAGCAAGTTCGTTTCCAATACCTTTGCGGTATGCGATATCTTCCCAAGTTTGTGAAATTTTATCTGTTTCACCGAAGGAAAGCCCATTGTCCCATAAACCTGTTTCATTAGCTTCCATCGCATATGCGAGAGTTGAAGCTGCGGAAATAGTATCCATGCCCAGTTCATCCAACTCGTAGTTCCACTTATTGATAAGACTAAGATCGTTATTAAGAATACCACCACCGAGAAGGCCCAGTGTCTCGAGTTCCGGTCCTTTGACAGCCTTGCCGTTAACTTCGACCGTTCTGGCACATTTGATAGGGCAAGTCAGGCAACCTTTGTTTACGATGTTGCATTCTTCAGCAAGAGCTTCACCACTGACTTTTTCGTAGTCTTCATACTGACCGTATTTATAATTTCTGGTACTGAGTTGTCCTCTCATCTGCATCGTTGATACAAGGCCTGCAGTTCCAAGTCTAGGGAGCTGATCGCCTGTAAGAGGATGACTTCTCAGATATTTAATCCAGTTGTAGTTGAGGTTTTCGAATTTAGTTTTATTGTATATAGGGATTTCCTTATTGCCTGATACGGTTACTGCCTTTAGGTTTTTCCAACCCATTACTGCTCCTACGCCACCTCTTCCTGCAAGTCTTTCATTGCTGACAACAGAGGCGTATCGAACGAGGTTTTCGCCGGCAGGGCCGATAACGATTTTTCCGTTTTTAACAGGCTTTCCGTTAGGCTTTGCAAGTTTTTCATCAAGCATTTCTTGAGCATGACCTGTCAGTGTTCCCCATAGATCACCTGCATCATGAACTTGAATATCTTCGTTGTGAATCTGAATCCATACAGGTTTTTCACTTTTTCCTTTGATTATTAGACCATCAAAACCTGCCCTTTTGAGATAATAACCGAAGTTACCACCGCAGTTTGATGATGTGAGTATCCCTGTCTGAGGAGATAAAGTAGATATGTTGAATCTGCTTGAGCTTGGTGCGCCTGTACCTGTGAAAGGTCCTGTGGTGATAACAAGCATATTCTCTTCAGAAAGAGGTTTAGTGTCTGCCGATAGGCTATCGCCTATTATCTTGGCAGCCATGGTTTTGCCTCCAATATAAAGCTTACGTTCTTTATCGGACCATGGGTATTCGCTTGTTTGGCCTGTAGTAAGATCGATCATCAGGA
>JAZUBM010000104.1:0-44466 GCA_045638485.1 Lentihominibacter sp.
GCTTTCTTTCTTGCAGGACATACATCTGCACATGATCCGCAACCTGTACAGTCATATGCTGAAACACCGATTGTAAACAGCTTGTCCTTACCATCCTTGAACGGAAGTGTTGCAACGCCAACTTCAGTAGCCTCAGCATCATCCAGTACAAATGGTCTGATTACAGCATGTGGACAAACGTATGAACACCAGTTACACTGCATACATTTGCTTGCATCCCACTGAGGAATTTCTACAGCTATTCCTCTCTTTTCGAAAGCTGATGTACCGGAAGGAATCATGCCATCAGCAGTATCCATAAATACTGAAACAGGAATTGAATCTCCATCCATAGCGTTTGTAGGCTTCAGAATCTTGTTAATATAATCCGTATGAATCTTATCACGACCTTCAGCTTCTACTCTTACGATACCGCCTTCTTCTTCGGCCCATGATGCAGGAATTTCAACCTTATGTATGCTGTTGATGCCGGCATCTACTGCATCGCAGTTCATCTTAACGATAGCTTCGCCCTTACGTCCATAAGTCTTCTGGATAGCTGCCTTCATGTATTCTGCCGCTTCTTCTATTGGAAGAATATCTGCCAGCTTAAAGAATGCAGCCTGGAGAACTGTATTTGTTCTTCCGCCAAGGCCCAATTCTCTTGCTATAGTTACCGCATCGCAAGTATAGAACTGAATATCGTTTTCTGCGATATGACGTTTAACATTAGGAGGAAGTTTTTCATCAAGCTGTGCATCGTCCCACGAACAGTTGAGGAGGAAAACTCCACCCTTCTTAACGTCTTCTACCATGTTATATCTGTGCAGATAAGCAGCATTGTGACATGCTACGAAATCTGCCTGTTTTACGTAATATGATGACTTGATTTCTTCATCACCAAATCTCAGATGAGAAATAGTTACACCACCTGACTTCTTTGAATCGTACTGGAAGTATGCCTGTGCAAACTTATCGGTATTATCGCCGATAATCTTAACACTGTTTTTATTTGCACCTACTGTACCATCAGCACCAAGACCCCAGAACTTGCAAGCCACTGTGCCCTTTGGCGCAACATCAGGATTATTGCTTACAGGAAGTGATAAGTTAGTAATATCGTCATCGATGGAAATTGTGAATTCCTTCTTAGGGTTTTCACTCCACAGGTTTTCGTATACTGCAAGGATATCTCCCGGCTGAGTGTCTTTTGATCCCAGGCCGTAACGTCCGCCGGTGAGAAGCACATCATTGAATTTGCTTCCTCTCAAAGCTGCAGCTACGTCTAAGAAAAGAGGTTCTCCGATTGAGCCCGGTTCCTTAGTTCTGTCGAGAACTGCAATCTTCTTAACTGTGTCAGGAATTGCATCCAGCAAGTGCTTGGTTGAGAACGGTCTGTAAAGTCTAACAATAACGAGTCCTGTCTTCTTACCTTGTGCATTCAGATAATCGATAACTTCCTGTGCAGCATCACAAACGGAACCCATTGCAATGATAACTTCTTCTGCATCAGGAGCACCGTAATATGAGAAAGGCTTATATGCAGGAACCTTTCCACATTTTTCACTTACCAGGGCCATGTATTTTTCAATGGTATCAACTGTTTCTTCATAAGTCTTATTACATGCTTCTCTGTGCTGGAAGAATGTTTCAGGCTGTTCTGCTGAACCCATCAGGTGTGGATGGTTAGGGTTGATAACCTTGTTTCTGAATTTCTTTACGGCATCCCAGTTAACCATTGATTTCAGTTCATCGTAATCCCAAACTTCGATTTTCTGCTGTTCGTGGGAAGTTCTGAAACCATCGAAGAAATGAAGTACAGGTACCTTACCATCGATAGCCGAAAGGTGTGCAACTGCCGCAAGGTCCATTACTTCCTGTGGATCACATGACGCCAGCATTGCAAAACCTGTCTGTCTGCATGCCATAACGTCTGAGTGATCTCCGAAGATTGAAAGAGCATGTGTTGAAATCGCTCTTGCCGCAACATGAAGGACTGTTGGTGTTTCTTCTGCTGCTAATTTATACATATTAGGAATCATCAGAAGGAGTCCCTGTGATGCTGTGAAAGTACTTGTGTAAGCACCTGCAGTAATTGCTCCGTGAACAGCCCCTGCTGCTCCGCCTTCTGACTGCATTTCTACTACTTTAACATCTTCACCAAAAATGTTTTTTCTGTTAACGCTTGCCCATTCATCGATATTTTCTGCCATTACAGATGACGGTGTGATCGGATAAATGGCAGCTACTTCTGAAAACGCATATGCAACATGTGCCGCAGCTGTGTTGCCGTCCATAGTTTTCTTAACTCTCATCATTACCACTTCCTTTCATCTGCTTTGTCAAGTTTCATTGCTTCTCTCTGAAGATAGTTGTACTCAGGCACATTACGTTCAGCAATGAGATATCTTGAGCATACATATGTACATACTCCACAGTTTACGCAAATATCGCTGTCAACTACCGGAGTTCCGTCCACCATTTCGATTGCTCCATTAGGGCAATTGTCTGCGCAGTCTCCACATGAAATACATCCTACCGGACATACTGCAAGTCTTGTTTCCTGTGAAGCTTTTGATGAACATGCCATTTGCTTCACACCTTTATATGGAACCATAATAATCATGTCTCTTGGACATTCTCTAATGCAATCTCCACAGCCTACGCATTTTTCCTCATCGACTATAGCAATTCCATATTCAGCAGTAATGGCATCGTATCTGCAAACCTTTGTACAGTTACCAAAACCTGTACAGCCTTCGTTACAAATTCCATTGGCCGGAAGATCAATAGTTGCAACTTCATTGCAATCTTTGATTCCCATAGCCTTCAGTTTATTGTTTCCGTTAAATCCGCCTTTACATTTTACAAAGGCTACTGTTTCTTTAACTTTTGTAAGATCGTGAAGTTCGTCTACGATTATCTTCTTTCTGCAGCTTACTGTGCATGCTACACATCCAACGCACTTATCGTAATCGATCTTAGCAAATCTACCATCAATCTTATTTCCTTTTACCATTTCTATTGCGCCTTCAGGACATGCCAGTGCGCAATCAGCACAACCGATACATCCGAAACCACACTTATCTAAAGTGGATTTTTCATCATCCTTTGATGAACATGGAATAAAGTTAGATGCATCTTCAGGTATCATTGAAATCAGTTCCTGAGGACATGCTGTCATACATGCCATACATCCCGTGCATTTTTCCTTGTCAATGACTACCTGTCCATCCACTAGGGACATCGCATCAAATTCACATTTTTTAATGCAACTTCCTCTGCCTATGCATCCCCACTGGCATTCGCTCTTTAAGAAACCTTCATCTTTTGCAGCCTGACAGCTTTCAAATTCAGCAAATCGTTTTTTTCCTGCTGCCTCGCCCGCACATTTGATAAATGCTACTTTCTGTTCGACCTCTACAGGTTCAACTCCTAAAACTTCAGCGATAGATTTGATGGCATCATTGTCACAGGCAGGACAAAGGGTTATCTTCCCTGTCTTGGCAATCGCCTCTGCACATGCATCACAGGTCGTGTATCCGCAACCGCCGCAGCCGCTGCAATTAACGCCCGGCAATATAGCCAAGACCTGCATTGCTTGTTCGTGAATGTTACTCATGTATCGTCACCTCCATTAAAAATTGCTTCAATGTTTCTTAAATTGCTTTTAAAGGTATATATTATATTGTATACACGATATTTTAAAAAACATTACCACGTTAAAGTGGTTCGATTACATTATACTACCGCGTCAGACTCCTTTCAATATTCCGACAATTTGTTTTATGTTTTTTTTAAAGACCACAAAATAAAAACCCCTTCGACAATCTATCTAAAATCGACGAAGGAGTTTCGTTTCACTCATTATGTTTGTTAATTTTATCTGTAGTAATCATGGAGTACATCACCCTTGATAAGTGAGTCTGCCATTTGTTTAGAACCCAGTACCCACATCAGATCTCCCTGCAAAAGCTGAGTATCTATGTCAGGATTTATGATAGGCAAGTTTCCTCTTTCGATGCCGATAACAGTGCCCCTATACTTTTCTCTGAGGCCACAGTTTTTGATGGACTTTTTCAAGAATTCAGATTCCTTATCTATACTGATAGGACAACATATAAGTTGCTGGTTCTCTTTGATTTCGTAGAAGGTCTGTCCGTAGATATAGTCCTTAAGAATAATATCTTCTCTATCTGTATATTCGATACAATCTTCTTTTTCAAGAAGTATCATGCAGGATTCTATCTCTGCTGCCGTTCCCAGCATATGAAGGATGTCGCCTTCCTTTACCTCTTCACTGCCTTCCGGCATGTTTATATACTTTTTACCTCTTATTATCTTAATGATAGTTACTGTAAATGCTCTGCTCTTTGTAAAGTCATAGATAGTCTTATTATCTACCGTATCTGTAACCTGAAATTCAGCTACAAGCAGTGATTCATCCAGCCATCTGTGCTGTCCTCTAATACCTCTCTCTCTTTTTTCTCTTGCCAGAGTACGTTCGGAGAAGTTTGCCATAAATCGCATTTCAAGGTTAATGGTCATCCCGTTGATGTAGTCCGATCTTATTATGAACACTATCGGTATCATCGCAATGAGAACAAGCAACACAAACGGTATTCTGAATATTTCCCTAAGAACCAATGCGATAAAGCATGCAGCCACCAAAATCCTAAGGGCCTTAAGGGTAAGTAATGGCAATCTATTGGTTCTATGCTTAAGCCATAATTTCGTAAACAGTTCATTATTGGTTCCGTGCATGAAGTTTACAAAAGGCACCATTAATGCAATCATAATTATGGCAGTCATTATATCTGCAGTCATTTTATCCATCATATATTCTATTGCAAGAGGCTGCAGGTATTTAATTCCTACAAAATAAATGATGAACATCACCAGTGTGCAAATCCCTGATCTTAATACAACTTTTCTTATATAGATCAGCCAGTCCATATCCTTGTCTTTGGCACTTCTGGTTTCTGATGTATTCTTACGAATAAACGCCCACAGACCATCAGGGATTTTATCGTCAATTATCTTGAACGCCTTCTCCGAATTGTTTATGAATATCGGAGTTGTAAAGGATGTTATAACCGAAACACACACTATGATCGGATACAGGAAGTCACTTATTACCCCAAGACTCATTCCTAAAGTAGCTATGATGAAAGAGAATTCCCCAATCTGTACCATACTGAATCCGCCTCTAACTGCTGTATGAAGCGACTGTCCGGACAGAAGCATGCCAATAGTTGCGAAAGTCATCTGACCGATTATTGTAACTATGGTTATTAAAATTATTGGTCCGATATATTGAATCAATAATTCCGGTACGATAAGCATCCCTACCGATACGAAGAATATCGCGCCAAAGAAATCCTTAATCGGCTTAACTACATGTTCAATATCGATAGCCTTAACTGTTCCCGCCAAAATTGAACCTGCCATAAATGCACCTAAAGCTGACGAGAATCCGATTAAGTTGGCTATTACAACCATTCCCATGCAAAGTCCCACCGAGAAAATCAACAGCATTTCATCGTTTAGAAGTCCTGAAATTTTCTTCAATATGCTCGGAATTAGATATATGCCTACAACCAACCAAATAGCCAAGTAAACCAGCATCAAACCAATTTCTGTCACCATTGCGAAGCCTGATACGTTACGGCTGACGGAGATTGTAGTAAGTATAATCATCATAAAAATCCCCGCAATATCTTCTATAACAAGGGTTCCTAGAACTATTTGCGCAAATTTTTCTTTTTTCAAATTATACTCTTCATAGGCCTTAAGAATTATCATTGTTGATGACATGGAAAGCATACCCCCGAGGAAAATGCAATCCATTTTGCCCCATCCCAGAAGACTTCCTATACCTGTTCCAATAAATATCATCGCAGCCATAACAGTCATCGCTATTACAAAGGCACTGCCTCCTACAGTAGCGATTTTCTTAAAGCTGAATTCCAGTCCCAAACCAAACATAAGGAAGACAACACCTATATTTGCCCATACATGAATATCAGCAGCTTCTACTACCGTAGGCAAATATACGAAATTGGGACTGATAAGAAATCCCGCAACGATATATCCCAGTACTACCGGTTGATTAATCTTCTTGAAGATTAATGTAACTATCGCCGCTACGATAAGAATTAACGCCAAGTCTGAAATCAAGTAATCAAGATGCAATATTGTCCTCCTTTCTAGTTGTTATCAACAGTTTCACTCGAATTAAATATTACAAAAAACTCAGTTCCTTCTCCAACCTTACTTTCAACCTTAAGTGAAGCTCCAAAGAGAACTGCTATATGTTTTACGATAGAAAGGCCCAACCCTGTGCCTCCGGCTTTTTTTGATCTGGATTTATCAACTCTGTAGAAACGTTCAAATAGTCTTTCATGGTGTTCCTGATCAATTCCAATCCCCTCATCTCTTACACTGACAGTTATGGTTTCGTTTTCTTTATAGGCACTCACCCAAATACGACCACCTTCATCAGAATACTTAACTGCATTTTCTATAAGATTTACCATCATCTGTCTGAATCTATCTAAAGATCCATTGATATCCAGGTTTTCTTCCAACTGAAGGATCACATCTATATCTTTAGCCTTGGAAATAGGTTTCAAAGCTTCCACGGTATTTTCTATCGCTGTCTTAATATCAAATACCATGCCTTCCGAATCTCGGCGATTTTCTATATCTGAAAGGACCAGCAAATCTTCGATTAAACGTTTAAGTCTTGCTGTTTCGATTGCAATAATATCTATAAATTTATGTCTTATTTCAGGATCTTCGGCCGCTCCTGCCTGAAGTGTTTCAATAAAGCCGGAAATTGAAGTTAAAGGTGTTTTAAGCTCATGACTTACATTGGCAACGAATTCACGTCTAAGAAGCTCCGCCTCTTTGCTTTCTGCAGCAGCCGCTTCCAGAGATTTTATTTTATCAGAATATGGTTTTATAATGTTGAAATACCCTTGTATAAGCATCAGAATAAGTCCAATCGCTAATACAGCAATAACGGAAATGAACGAATCACTTCCGTTGTTACTTCTTAGGATAATTCCAAGAGCAGCCATTTCTATGATAAAAACTTCTATTACCAAAATTATAAATCTGCTTTTCATCTTACCTTATACCCTTTGCCTCTAATTGTTTCAATGTACTTATCTTCATTTGTTCCGTCAGATAACTTCTGTCTCAAATGTCTGATATGTACATCGACAGTTCTCGTTTCCCCTGTATAATCAATACCCCATATGTTGTTCAGCAACTGATCTCTTGAATAAACATGCCCTCTGTTTTCCATTAAATATTGAAGGAGTTCAAACTCTTTAAGGGTCAAATCAACATGTCTTCCACCTACCGTAACCTCATGTCGTTCAACATTAATGACTAGATCATCTGCTGCAAGTATAGTATCAGTTGTCACAGACTTATCATCTATGTCATTGCCGACTTCATAACGCCTGAGTACAGCCTTGATTCTTGCCATCATTTCCCTTATTCCGAATGGTTTTGAAATATAGTCATCCGCACCATAGTCCAAGCCCATAACTTTATCGGATTCTTCAGTTTTAGCTGTCATCATGATGATAGGTGTTTTATTACCTTCTTCACGTAGCTCTCTGCAAATTTCAAACCCGTTCTTCCCCGGCAACATGATATCCAAAAGAATAAGGTCCGGTTTTTCTCTATGAACCATAGTGATTCCCATCACTCCATCTTCTGCAGCGATACAGTCATATCCGTTTGTTTTTAAGTTATAAAGCACAAGTTCTCTTATATTAGGCTCGTCTTCGATGATAAGTATTTTCTTTGTACTCATTTCTTCTCCCCGGTGTAATTATGCACCTTACATTGAATTTTCGGAATCTTATGTTCATTTTAACATAGTTGCTAATTTGCTACAACAAACTTGACCTATTTTTATTGGACTATTTCCATCTATTAGTTGCTTTTTTTGATGCCGAGCACCTTGTCAGCAACGTTATCACAATAGTCCCCAATCTTTTCTATGTTATGAACAACGTCAGTATATATAACAGTAAATTCAGGTGAACACTTCTTTTCATTAAGTCTGGCCATATGTCTTTCTCTTAATGCGTCTTCCTTGGTATTCATTTCCACTTCCAACGTCTTCACTCTGCCTGCAGCTTCCAGATCGTTATCTCCCAACGCCTTTATACTCTCGACAACCATCTTCTTAGCCAGTTCAAAGCATCCTGTTATTTCAGAATAGGCATCTTCCGAAAACTCATATGAATTCTTGAGTTTTTCATCTGCGAATTCCGCAAGATTCTTACACTGATCTCCTATATGTTCGATATCAGATGCTACATGAATCAAGTTTGATACATTAGCTGCCTGTTCTTCTGTGATTGTATCTTTAGCAAACATTCCTGCAAGGTAATTTACAATTTTCTCCTGAAGACCATTAACTGTTTCTTCAGTATCCATAACTTCTTTCACTTTAGCTGCATCACGACCAACGAAGGCTTCCTGTGCACCCTTTACCATTTCCAGAACCATGCCACCCAATCTAACCAGTTCCTTTGAAGCTAAATGCATTGCTGCAAATGGCTGTTCCAAAACGTTATCGTCCAAGTATAACGGATCTGATGGAAGTCGATCCAGCTCTTTTCCCGGAACAATCTTAGTAACCACCTTAACCAATACCGGAATAAGCGGAATAAACCAAATTGTATTAAACACATTGAAACATGTATGAGCGTTAGCTATCTGCCTAGCTATAACTTCCAGTTCAGGTCCATTAGGTGAAATGAACTCGATGAACTGTGCATAGTAAGGGATGAACCATATAAATACCAAAGTTCCTGTTACGTTGAATATAACATGTGCAGCAGCAGTTCTCTTAGCTGTAACTGATGCTCCAATGGAAGCCAGTACTGCTGTAATTGTAGTACCGATGTTATCTCCGAAGAGAATAGGAAGAGCTCCTTCCAGCCCGATGATGCTGGATACTCCGTCAGGACCTGCTGTCATTGCCAGGTTCTGCAGTACTGCGATAGTTGCCGAACTGCTCTGTACTACGACTGTCATCAGTGTACCTATAAGAACTCCCAGCGCCGGGATATCCTGCACCTGCAGCATCAGATTCACGAAGAATTCTGAGCCTGCCAGCGGTTTCATAGTATCTCCCATGATGTTAATACCTACGAACAGAAGACCGAATGCGAAGCAAGTCTGCCCAATGTATTTCACCAGCTCTTTCTTAACAAAGAAGAAAGGTACAAATCCGGCGAATACGAAAAGCCATGCATAATCTCCAATGCTGAATGCGATCAACTGCGCTGTCATAGTTGTCCCGATGTTTGCACCTAAAATAATGCTGATAGCCTGTGGCAGGTTCATAAGTCCCGCACTTACAAAACCTATAACCATAACAGTAGTTGCACTACTGCTCTGAAGTACAGCTGTTACCAGTGCACCTGCAAGAACTCCGAAGATTGGATTCTTTGTTAATACCGCCAGAATACTTCTCATTCTTTCGCCGGCACATTTCTGAAGACCATCACTCATCAAGTTCATTCCATAGATGAATACTGCCAATCCTCCAAGTAATGTTATTAAAATCTGTGTAGTTTCATTTCCCATATCTTTTCTCCTTCATATATTGCTTTATATTAAATCTCATAAATTCGCATCTTGCACTCATATATTAAAATGCGAAAACAGGAGAAAAAAGGTATATTTAGTTAAAAGAAAGTTAATTTTCTGTAAAATGGCACCTTTTTTGTAAAGTGAATCTTAACAAAAAAATAAAAAAGGAACGATGAGTTCATCGTTCCTTTCTCTTATATCTTAATTATTTTGCCTGCTTTACCTGTTCAATACTCTTGAAGTTAAGGTTATCTTTAACTGCCTTTGCAATATTTTCGCAGTTGTCACCCATTCTTTCGATGTTATGGATTATATCCATATAAAGTACTGTGAATTCAGGTGAACATTCGCCGGCATCCAGTCTGCGCATGTGACTTGCTCTGTATTCGCTTTCCATAGCATCCAGCTCATCTTCCTGCTTAAGGATGAGGTCTGCCAGATCCTTATTACCTTCGCTGAGAGCTTCGATGGAATTAGCCATCATCTTACTCATATGATCAAAGCACTGATAAATTTCTGCACATGCAGTGTCAGAGAATGTATAGCCGCTGTCGATCTTTTCTTTAGCAAAATCAACGATATTTTCGCAATTGTCTCCGATGTGTTCAATGTCTCCAACTACATGCATCAGTCCTGAAATAGTTTTCGCCTGATGCTCAGTAACGGTTTCTGTAAAGAACATTGATGACAGATAGTTGATAATCTGGTCTCTCAAGTGGTTAACATGGAGTTCTTGCTGCTTAACCTCTTCAATAGCCTTCAGATCGTCTCCAAGGAATGCTTTCTTTGAACCCACTACCATGTCAGCTGTAATTTCAGCCATTCTTGAAAGTTCCTTAGTAGCAAGGTGAATAGCTACGAATGGCTGTTCCAATACATGGTAGTCCAGGTAGATAGCATCCATAGGATCCTTTACCTCAACCTTGTCAGGAATAATCTTAGTAACGACCTTAACAAGAATACCAATCAGTGGTAAGAACACTATTGTAGTAGCTACGTTGAAGCTTAAGTGAGCATTAGCTATCTGTCTAGCAATAACTTCAATTTCAGGACCTTTTGGTGAAATATATTCGATAAACTGTGCAATATAAGGAGTGAACCAAATGAACAACAGTGTTCCGCCCAAGTTGAAGATTGTATGAGCAATAGCAGTTCTCTTCGCATTGATAGTTCCGCCAATTGAAGCCAGTACTGCTGTGATTGTTGTACCGATATTTGTACCAAAGAGGATTGGAATAGCGCCTGCAAGACCTACGATACTTGTAACTCCGTCAGGTCCTGCTGTACTTGCCAAGTTCTGAAGCACGGCAATAGATGCTGATGAACTCTGAATAATTGCAGTAAGTACTGCACCCACAATTACTCCAAGTACCGGAATGTCAGCAACCTGTAACATCAGCTCCGCAAACTGTGGTGTTGCGGAGAGAGGCTTCATCGCATCTCCCATTATATTAAGGCCTACAAACAGTACACCAAATCCAAAAAGAACCTGTCCAACGTCCATGATCTTTTCCTTCTTAACCAAGAAAAAGTACATGATGAATCCGAGGATTACGAAAGCCCAAGCATAATCACCGATTTTAAATGCAACCAGCTGTGCAGTAATTGTAGTACCTATATTAGCCCCCAGAATAATACTGATTGCCTGTGGCAAATTCATAAGACCTGCACTTACGAAACCTATTACCATTACAGTAGTGGCACTACTGCTCTGAAGCACTGCTGTTACCAATGCCCCTGCAACAACACCAATGAGGGGATTCTTAGTTAATAATGCCAAGATGTTTTTCATCTTTTCTCCGGCAGCCTTCTGAAGACCATCACTCATCAGATTCATCCCATAGATGAACAATGCAAGACCTCCGAATAAAGTTAATGCGATTTGTAAACCATTCATTTTGTTTCTCCTTAATTACTGTTTAAAACTCATTTATATTTATTCACATTAAAAACCTATAGTATTCTATAGCAAAAACATTGTCGCAAAAAGCATTATTTTGTTAAACAAATGTTAAGATTGTGTAAAATTGTGTTTTCAATGTAATAAAAAGGAACGATGAGTTTTCATCGTTCCTTTAATTTGTTTATTTATGTCTATTCTTCAATGCTCTTAACAGGATTATTATCCAATACTGCATGGGCAATATTTTCACAGTTGTCACCCATTCTTTCAAGGTTATGTATAACATCCATGTACAGAACTGTATAATCAGGAGAGCATTCATTGTTGTCAAGACGTTTCATATGCTTGATTCTCAATGATCTTTCCAGTGCGTCCAGTTCATCTTCTTGTTTCTTAACCAATTCTGCCAGTTCAGCATCACCTTCGCTGAGGGCCTGAACTGCATTGTTGAGCATTTTTCCTACCATATCAAAACATTGATATATTTCTGCACATGCTGTATCAGAGAATGAGTATCCATATTCGATTTTTTCTTTAGCAAAATCAGCAATATTTTCACAATTATCACCGATATGTTCAACGTCTTGAACCACGTGCATCATACCTGAAATAGCAAGTGCCTGTTTTTCCGTAACAGTTTCTGCAGAAAACATCGATGATAAGTATTTAATAATTTGGTCTCTCAAATGATTAACATGCTCTTCCTTTTCCTTGACTTTATCATAAGCCACCATGTCATCTCCAAGGAAAGCTTTCTTTGATTCAACCAGCATTTCACTGGTCATAACGGCCATTCTTGACAATTCTTTTGTTGCCAGATGAATAGCTGCAAAAGGCTGTTCAAGTACATTGTAGTCCAAATAAATTGCACCCATATAATCTTCTTCCTGCTCTTTTTCCGGAACAAGTTTTGTCACAACCTTTTCCAAAACTCCTATGAACGGAAGAAACAGTAATGTTGTTGCCACGTTAAAGCTTAAGTGTGCATTGGCGATTTGTCTAGAAATTACATCAAGTTCATCTCCGGTAGGTGAAATCATTGTTACGAAGTCCGCAATAAGCGGTGTAAACCAAATAAAAATCAATGTCCCTACTATATTAAAAATAGTATGTGAAAACGCTGTTCTTTTAGCATTTGTAGTACCACCGATTGATGCCAATAACGCTGTTGTTGTTGATCCTATGTTGGTTCCGAACAAAATAGGAATTGCTCCAACTAACCCAATAAGACTGGAAATGCCGTCCGGCCCTGCCGTTGCAGCCAAATTCTGAAGAACTGCGATGGATGCCGAACTGCTCTGTACTATGGTTGTCATTACTGCACCAACAATAATTCCTAAAACTGGCACATCAGAAACCTTCAACATCAGCTCTGAAAATACAGGGCTCTGTGCCAACGGTGCCATAGCATCTGACATTAAGTTAAGGCCTGTAAACAAAATACCGAAGGCAAATATCGCCTGACCAAAATCAGCGATTTTTTCCTTTTGAGCCAGGAAGAAGTACATGATAAATCCGATAATAACGAAAATCCATGCGTAATCTCCTATTTTAAATGCAACCAGTTGTGCCGTAACACATGTACCAATGTTGGCACCCATAATGATACTGATTGCCTGTCTCAATGTCATAAGTTTTGCTGAAACAAAACCTATAACCATTACTGTTACTGCTCCACTACTTTGAAGCACAGCTGTTGCTGCAGCTCCTGCAAGCACTCCAATGAAAACATTTCTTGTGAGCATTGCCAAGATACTCTTCATCTTTTCGCCTGCAGCTTTCTGCAAACCATCACTCATGAAGTTCATTCCATAAATGAACAGAGCAAGGCCTCCAAACAACTGCAAAATAATTTTAAACCATTCTGCACTCATACTGTCACCATTACATTCATCTTTACAAAACTAAAACAATTGGCTATAAGCATAGCTACAATAATTATATACTTAACATTTTGTTAATAATAGTGCTCGATTGTTAAGGTTTTGTTAAGATAATGTTAAGCAGGCTCTGTAATCTTCCCTGACAACTCATTTATATTGTTCCCAAACTTCCCCTCCAAAAAAATTTTCACATAGTCATCTTCTCTAACAAAGCTATCACACATGCATACTTCCAGGGTGTTCTCAATAGTATATTCTTCACTTTTTTTAATGCTTTCCGCATCTTGATTCTCTTTAGTTCCATTTACTATTCTAATCAACTTTTCTTCTGCATGTTCTCCACAATGTGTAACAATATGACTTATATATTGTTGCTCTCTCATGGATCTTTTGGATGTTTCTGTAACAAAGCATATCTTCTCTGCAATTTCCATACATTTAAGTGCCGTTTTAGAGAGCCATTGACCTATATCCATAATAATCACATCAAATCTTCCACTATCTATTAAGGATGCAGTGAATTTATGAAGTTCATCTACTGTAAGTTCTCTAAGTGGATTTCTGCCGCGTGATGTTGCAAAAGTTTCCACGCCAAAATCATCTTTCACCATGTATCTGTCAAGAAAAGGCGGATTTTGCTTTTGACCGCCTTTGCTACCGTATATGCCATACATCTTGTTAAACAATTCATAAAGATATACCGCCGTACTTTTAGCTGCAGGATTTTGAGGAAAATAGCTCCCGGAAGAGTCCAATTCTTCAAAAGATAAATAAAGAACTCTCTTGCCTTGAAATCTACAAAACTCTTGTGCTAAAGCCATAGCCATGGTTGTGCATCCGGCACCGCCTTTACTTGAAGTGAACGCAAATATCCTGACATCCTGTCTTTTGAGATTAACTGCACGCCTTCCTGTCAAGGCTTCATATATCTCAAATATGGAAGCTACCATTGATGTCGCGGACGCGTATTTATATAAGCTGTATCTGCTTTCAGATATATTTCTTGCCACTTCAGATGGCTTTTCTGCAAGGTATACAATCCTACCACCATAAGAATTCTTTGCCTCGTCGCCGTCCCACAATACAATATCAAAATCTCTATTCTCATCGAGGAACTCATCCGCATCAAATATTCTTATAATAAACCCGCGACAAATGCTAAGCATGGCAAGACTCAACGATCTCCCATATTCTTTATCCCATGTAACAATTGCAACAAAAATATTTTCCATACGCCCTCCTTTGTTATTTACATTTTTTACCATTTTGTTTGTAAATAATATCACGTATGGAAAATATTGTCAATTACTTTCTATTCTTTCTCTTAACTCACCTATTGCTCTCGATACTCCCCCTACCTCATCTATTATCCCAACTTCAACTGCCTCTTTCCCAAACAATATGGTACCCATATCATTCGACATATTATCACTTGCATTCATTAATTTTATAATCTGTTTTCTGTCTGCATTAGAGTGATCTGCTATGAAGTCCACAACTCTTTCCTGAGTTTTTCTCATGTAGGCGAATGTAGTTTCAGATGTTATTACAAGTCCTGTAGTTCTGATTGGATGCAATGTCATAGTAGCAGTCTGGGCAATAAATGAATAATCTGTTGCTACAGCCAATGGTATTCCGATGCTATGTCCACCTCCCAAAACCAATGATACCGTTGGCTTGGAAAGTGTAGATATCATTTCTGCCAGTGCTAGCCCGGCCTCAACATCTCCACCTACAGTGTTGAGGACCACAAGCAAACCCTTAATTTTAGGGTTTTCCTCAACTGCAATGAGTTGTGGAATAAGATGCTCGTATTTCGTAGCCTTTGTGTCTGCCGGCAAAACGCTATGCCCTTCGACACTTCCTATTATATTAATATACTGTACATCGGTATCGAAGTCTGTGCCTGTAGTTAAAAGACCCAACTCTTTTATAAGGTCTCTTGCACTATCCTCAGTACCTGTACGTTTTTCTGTATTTTCTTCTTTCACTCTCATAATCTCCTTTTATCGATAATAGATTTTATTAATATTATTTACACCAAAGGAGTTTGATATGCGATTAAGTGAAATTGGACACAAAGAAGTCGTGGACTTGTCTACCGGAACAAGCTACGGTCAATTATGGGATGCTGAGATGATATTTGATAAAAGTACGGGCAAAATAAAATCGGTGCTTGTACCATCGTTACAAAGCACCGGTTTTTTTAAGAAAAGTCTCAATGATATGTGTGAGCTTCCTTGGGGAAACATCGTAATCATTGGAGATGATATGATTATTTTCCAGTCACAACCTTCAAACTCTCTGTAAACGGAGGTCTGCAAATGCCTTTTTCTGTAACAATTGCTGTTATCAATTCATGATCGGTTACATCAAAGGCAGGATTGTAACATTTTACTCCCTCCGGAGACATAGGTTGTTCATAGAATTTTTCTTTGATTTCATCAGGTTTTCTCAATTCTATTGGAATATCTTCTCCTGTAGGACAAGACATATCTATTGTAGATGTCGGCCCGAGAACATAAAAAGGAATGCCATAATGTTTTGCCAAAACAGCGACACCTGAAGTTCCGATTTTATTGGCTGTATCTCCATTGGCCGCAACTCTGTCGCAACCCACAAAGCACGCCTGAACCCATCCGTTTTTCATAACCATGGATGCCATATTGTCGCAAATAAGCGTCACATCCACACCTGCTTCATGAAGTTCGTAGGCAGTCAAACGAGCCCCTTGAAGCAAAGGTCTTGTCTCGTCTGCAAACACCTTGAACTCTATGCCACGTTCTTTACCAAGAAGTATAGGACCAAGAGCTGTTCCGTATCGTGAAGTTGCTAATGGGCCTGCATTGCAATGGGTAAGGATTCCATCTCCATCTTTGACCAAGCTCAATCCAAATTCCGATATAGCTCTGCACATTTCTATATCTTCATTGTGAATAGCGATTGCCTCCTGTTTTATAATGTCGGCCAGCTTATCGTATCCCACATTAGCTCTAATATCGCCTGAAAGTCTTACCTTCTGGACTTCCACTCTTGCAGCCATGAGCACTCTGTCTACCGCCCACGCCAAATTAACGGCAGTAGGTCTTGATGACTTGAGATACTCACCATGCCTCTTCATGTTTTCCAAGAAAACTTCATCGGCAACACCTGTTCCGCAACAACCTCTAATTTGTTTCGGTTCGGCTTCCTGTTGCGCCAAAACTGCCATACAGTATGCCGCATATATCCCTATCGCCGGAGCCCCTCTGACTCTCAAATGAAATATAGCATCATACATCTCTTCAGGCGTTTCCTGGCTGATGTATTTAACCTGATTAGGCAAAAGGCTCTGGTCTAAAATGACCACAGCCTTTTGATTATCGCTTAATTTTATGTTTTCCATATAATTATTCAAGCCCATCTTTTTTCTTTGCAAAGCAAGCGCCTATGAGCATAATTACTGCAAATACGATTAAGTAGTAGATTACTGCCTGTCCATGTGAGAATATAGCCGCAACCATCATAAAGATACTTCCTGCTATGGAAAGAGCAGGTGCAATAAATCTATCGAATCCATTCCATTCCTTTTCTCTCTTCATTATCATAAAGAAGATAGGAATGTAAAGGGCATAGATTGTTATGATTGGTAATTCGGATGTATCGAAGCAGAACGGTCCGAACCATCCTTCTGTCAGATTTGCACCGTAGAAGTACATCATCCAGAATCCGCAGAGAAGTACGCCGAATGCTGATGAACTTGCCGGCATATTTGTAACAGGGTCAACCTGCTTAAAGATGTCAGGTCTAGGTCCTACATTTCTGGATCCCAGTGCGTATAATCCTCTTACGCATCCCAGCATAAGTCCGTTCAGTGTTCCTGCACATGAAATTACGATAAATACGAATACAACTGTTCCGCCTACGCTTGAGAATACATTCGCAAATGCGATCTTAGCACCGGCTTCACCACCAGCCATCATTACTTCGTTTTCAACAGCACCTGCAAGACCTACATAGTATAACAGGTATGTAATCATAATGATGAATGTTCCGCCTACGAGTGCTCTAGGCAGATTTTTCTTAGCATCCTTAAGTTCTGAGTTGATTGAAGTCGCAATGATCCAACCTTCGTATGCGAATGCTGTAGCACATACTGCAGTAAACAGAATTGTTGCTGTTCCGCCAAGTTCTGATGCAGGAATTGCAACATCGCTGAAGTTCTGCATTGTCAGTCCAGTGCTCAGACCCTTGATTGTTCCAACGATAGCCATCAGATAAAGAGGAATCATCTTGATTGCAGTTGTTGAAACCTGGAATTTACCTGCTACGATTGGTGACAGGTAGTTAAGAGCAAAGCTTCCGATAAGGAGGAATGCTGCGATTACCATACATGAACCGCTTGTGATATCCCATCCTAAAAGAACGCAGAAATATCTTGCTGTAACCCATGCAAGTACAGATGTAAGTGTAGGGTAATAAATAATTGCTAAAAACCAGCCAACGTAATATCCGTATTTAGGTCCTAATGCAGCTTCTGCATAGTCTACAATACCGTTAACTTTTTCATACTTTGTAGCCATTTTTGCAAAGGTGTATGCACATACGATCATGATGCATCCGCCAATGATCCAGGCTAAAATTCCCAGCGGTAAATTGCCGCCTGTGCTCAGCAGTATCTTTTCAGCCTTGAAGAAGACACCACTTCCGATTACTATACCGACTACCATAGCTATTGCTGTGATGAGTCCGTATCTCTTGTTTAATGTGTTTTCCATTTTGACACCTCAAATATAAGTTAATTTTTACTACAAATTCGAGTATACAATACTCGACTGAATAAATCAATTCAAAAATCCCGCTTCGCTTGATTTTTCATCGTTCGAAGCGGGATGTTCTGTGTTTTTTATCTAGGTAATACAATCTGTGGGTCTTCTTTAGCCCTTCTGTACAGTGTGAATTTTCTTCCTATCGCCTGCACATATTCTGCACCAAGGATTTTTGCCATTTCGTTGGCAGTTTCCTTAGGATCAAGAAGACTGCTTTCCTGTATCTTTACCTTTACCAGCTCTCTGGATTCAAGCAGTGTATCCATTTCATTAATGATGTTATCGGTTACATCACTTTTACCGATATATACAAGTGGATCCAAATTATGAGCCAGCTTTCTTAAATAGCTTCTTTGTTTACTTGTTATCATTTATATCTTTTACTCTCTTATTTCTGTTTAATTGCTGCCTGAGCTGCTGCCAGTCTAGCGATAGGTACTCTGAATGGTGAGCATGAAACATACTGGAGACCTACTGCGTTGCAGAATTCGATTGACTTAGGTTCTCCACCGTGTTCTCCACAGATACCAAGCTTGATGTTTGGTCTTGTCTGCTTACCGAGTTCAACTGCCATCTTAACCAGTTTACCAACGCCTGTCTGGTCGATGCTCTGGAATGGGTCATCTTCGAAGATTCCCTTATCGCCGTATTCCTTGATGATCTTGCCTGTATCATCTCTTGAGAATCCAAATGTCATCTGAGTCAAGTCGTTAGTTCCGAATGAGAAGAATTCAGCTTCCTGAGCGATTTCATCAGCAGTAAGAGCTGCTCTAGGGATTTCGATCATTGTTCCTACCAGGTAATCGAACTTAACTCCTTCTCTTTCCATAACTTTTTCAACAGTCTTAACAACTGTAGCCTTAACGTCAGCCAGTTCCTTAACGAGACCTACCAGTGGAATCATGATTTCAGGAACGATATCCAGACCCTTTTCTTTTCTCACTTCGATTGCAGCCATGATGATAGCTTCTGCCTGCATTTCAGCGATTTCAGGATATGTTACTGCCAGACGGCATCCTCTGTGACCCAGCATTGGGTTGAACTCGTGGAGTTCTTCAGCCTTCTTAGCCAGCTTTTCATAAGGAACATTAATCTGTTCACCCAGCTCCTTAAGTTCTTCATCAGTATGAGGAATGAACTCATGGAGAGGTGGGTCAAGGAGTCTGATTGTAACAGGTCTATCACCCATTACTTCATAGATTCCCTTGAAGTCTCCCTGCTGATAAGGAAGCAGGAACTTGAGAGCTTCTCTTCTTTCTTCTTCTGTATCAGCCATAATCATTCTTCTGATAGCAGGAATTCTTTCTTCTTCGAAGAACATGTGCTCTGTTCTGCAAAGTCCGATACCTTCTGCTCCAAAGTCTACTGCCTGCTGAGCATCTCTTGGATTGTCTGCATTAGTTCTTACTTTCAGAGTTCTGATTTCATCAGCCCATGTCATGATTTTTCCAAAGTCTCCTGACAGTTCAGGTGCTACAGTCTTAACCTGACCCTTCAGTACATCTCCTGCAGTACCGTCCAGTGAAATGTATTCGCCTTCACCAAATACGTATTCACCGATAGCCAAAGTCTTCGCTTCTTCATTTACCTTGATTTCTGAACAACCTGATACGCAGCACTTACCCATACCTCTTGCTACTACTGCAGCGTGGGAAGTCATACCGCCTCTTGCAGTAAGGATACCTTCAGCGGCAACCATACCTGCCAGGTCTTCAGGTGAAGTTTCAAGTCTAACAAGAATAACTTTTTCTCCGTTTTCTGCAGCAGCTACAGCATCTTCAGCATTGAAGTAAATCTTACCTGTAGCAGCACCAGGTGAAGCAGGAAGACCCTTAGCCAGCTTTTCAGCAGCCTTTAACTCAGCAGCATCAAACATTGGGTGCAGCAGCTGGTCAATCTGAGCAGGTTCTATTCTCATTACTGCAGTTTCCTTATCGATGAGACCTTCTGCTTCCATATCTACCGCAATCTTTACAGCAGCAGCAGCAGTTCTCTTACCGTTTCTAGTCTGCAGCATAAACAGTTTTTCTCTTTCAACTGTGAATTCCATATCCTGCATATCCTTGTAGTGGTTTTCAAGGAGTTCTGCGATTCTTACGAATTCTTTATATACTTCAGGGAAAGCATCAGCCATTTCTGAAATAGGCTGAGGTGTTCTGATACCTGCAACAACGTCTTCACCCTGTGCATTTACCAGGAATTCCCCAAAGAGTTTCTTTTCTCCGTTAGCAGCATTTCTTGTGAATGCTACACCTGTTCCGGATGTATCTCCCATGTTACCGAATACCATTGACTGTACGTTTACAGCAGTACCGATGCTGTCCGGGATTTCATTGAGCTTTCTGTAGAGGATAGCTCTGTCATTGTTCCATGATCTGAATACTGCCTTTACAGCTTCCATCAGCTGATCCTTTGGTTCCTGAGGAAAGTCTCTTCCCATTTCAGCCTTAACCAGTGCTTTGTAATCAACGATGATAGCCTGCAGATCTTCAGTAGTCAGTTCTACGTCTGATTCTACTCCCTGTTCTTCTTTCTTTCCTTCAAAGATAGCATCGAACTTAGCCTTAGGGATTTCCATTACAACATCCCCAAACATCTGGATGAATCTTCTGTAGCTGTCATATGCAAAACGAGGATTTTCAGTCAGTTTTGCCATTCCTTCAACTGTTTCGTCATTGAGACCAAGGTTAAGGATAGTATCCATCATACCCGGCATTGAAATCTTAGCTCCTGAACGAACTGATACCAGCAGAGGATTCTCAACTGATCCAAACTTCTTGCCTGTTACGTTTTCCAGTTCTTCAAGCTTTTCGAAGATTGAAGCCACAATGTCTTCACCGATTGTCTTGCCTTCTTCATAATATCTGTTGCAAGCTTCAGTAGTTACAGTGAATCCGAATGGTACAGGCAGGCCGATTTTAGTCATTTCTGCCAGGTTAGCGCCTTTGCCGCCCAGAAGGTCTTTCATATCCTTTGAGCCTTCGTTAAATGAATAAACAAACTTTTTCATTCTTCTACCTTCTCCTCTTTTTTATTTTAAGTATCAATATAATTATGAACTAAATTAAAACACCATTTTTTCTTCGATGTATGCCTTTACTTCTCCAACAGGAATACGGATCTGTTCCATAGTATCTCTGTCTCTGATAGTTACACAACCATCTGTTTCTGTATCAAAGTCAACACAAATTGAGAAAGGTGTTCCGATTTCATCTTCTCTTCTGTATCTCTTACCGATTGATCCTGTTACGTCATAATCAACAGGGAAGTACTTAGCCAGTTCTTCATAAATCGGCTCAGCTACAGGAGCCAGCTTCTTAGCCAGTGGCAGTACAGCCGCCTTATAAGGAGCCAATGCAGGATGAAGTCTCAGTACTGTTCTAACATCTTCCTTGCCGTTAGCATCTGTCAGAACTTCTTCATCATATGCATCTGTCAAGAATGCCAGTGCCACACGGTCAGCACCCAGTGATGGTTCGATGCAGTATGGGATGTATTTTTCGTTTGTTTCAGGATCCAGATAGCTCATGTCCTGACCTGAGTGTTCCATGTGCTGTCTCAAGTCAAAATCAGTTCTGTCTGCGATACCCCAGAGTTCTCCCCATCCGAACGGGAAGAGATACTCGATATCTGTAGTAGCATTACTGTAGTGTGACAGTTCTTCCTGTTCATGGTCTCTCAGCTTAATGTTTTCTTCCTTCATTCCCAGTGACTTAAGGAAGTTTACACAGTAATCTTTCCAGTATGCGAACCACTCAAGGTCAGTTCCCGGTGCACAGAAGAATTCCAGTTCCATCTGTTCGAATTCTCTTGTTCTGAAAGTAAAGTTTCCAGGAGTGATTTCATTTCTGAATGATTTACCTACCTGAGCGATTCCGAAAGGAACTTTCTTTCTTGAAGTTCTCTGAACGCTCTTGAAGTTAACGAAGATACCCTGAGCTGTTTCAGGTCTCAGGAAAATTTCAGCCTTTGAATCTTCAGTTACGCCCTGGAATGTCTTGAACATCAAGTTGAACTGTCTGATGCTTGTATAATCAACTTTTCCGCAATCAGGACAAGCAATTCCCTTTTCCTGAATGAATTCTTCCAGCTTTTCATTTGACCATCCGTCTACAGCGATATCTTCGATACCCTGTTCCTTCAGCCATCCTTCGATGAGTTGGTCAGCTCTGAATCTTGACTTACATGCCTTACAGTCGATAAGTGGATCTGCGAATCCACCAACGTGTCCTGAAGCAACCCATGTCTGAGGATTCATGAGAATCGCTGCATCAAGACCTACATTGTACTTTGATTCCTGAACGAATTTCTTCCACCAAGCTTTCTTTACGTTGTTTTTGAATTCTACTCCCAGCGGGCCGTAATCCCATGTATTAGCCAGTCCTCCGTAGATTTCAGAACCGGGGAAGATAAATCCTCTGTTCTTGCAAAGTGCAACTAATTTTTCCATTGTAACTTTTCTGCTCATGTTATCTTGTTTCTCCATTAAATTTATATTTTTATTTATTATTCAGCTTTTTCTTCAGCCTTTTCTTCTTCGATTTTTATTTCGATTTCAGCGTCTTCTTCCTCTTCTTCGAAACACTCTGAGAAATCAAATTCTTCCTCTTCAACCTTAATCTTTTCTGCAGCCTTATCAACTACTTCTTCAGCCTTCTCTTTGCCCTTTTCATAGAGTTCTTCAGCCTTTTCCTTGCTCTTTTCATAGAAGGTTACGCTCTTTTCTTTAACTTCTTCGAAAAGGTCGCTGCTTTTTTCTGCTACTGTTCCCACAGCATCTGTTACAGCATCACTTACATCGATGATAGTGCCATCAGTTTTAACAACTTCAATAACACACTTGAATCCAAAAGCAGCAACAACGCCTACAACTGATGCCAGCGGTGCGATAACAACGCCAACAAGGCCTGCGTTTACAGGAACGTTCAATACCAGTTCTCCATCCTTTTTAACTTGGATTCTTGATACATTACCCTTCTTAACCAGTTCCTTGATGTTTGCGAAAAGTGCTTCTCCCTTCTTGCCAAAGCCTCTTCCCTTCTGGCCTGCATTGATTGTTTCTTCGATAGCGATGATAGCATCTACTACGCTTCCGTCAGCCTCTTCCAGAGCCTGCTTAGCTTCTGCATATGTTACCCCTGTTCTGTCCTTTACCAGTTCAATTTTCTCTAAAGTAATTTCCATAATCTACCTCCTATTTCTATATGAGCTTCTCGCTCTTTAGTTCTGAGATGTCAAGATGCTGTTCTGCGTACTGTCTTACCAACCGCTGCAACATCCTTCCGGTATCCTCTTTTAATGCGATATTTTCAATGCTTTTAAGTGGATTTACCGTAAAATACCTTAATATATTTACTATACCAAATCTGTCATCATAAATCAATGAGTCCGCTTGAGAATTTTGAATATTTCGAAGGCAATCTTCACATATCATTCCGCCCTCTTCGATGCCGAAAGCAGCAGGTTCTTTTTTCTCTCCGCAGACGGTACATCTCTCAAGTTGTGGCATAACCCCCAAATACTTGAAAAGCTTCACTTGATAAGCAAGGACCAGAGTTCCTATTCCCTTATCTCTGTTTTCCAACAGATCGAAGAAATCCTTCAAAAGCTCAAACACCCCGATAGTCGGTACTTCCTCAACCAATGCCTTTTCGGTAAATTCCAGCACGTATGCACCGTTCATGTATTTATCTACGTCTTCACCGATTTTGTAATAGCTTTTAATCACGTCCGCCCCATTTATATTGTAACTGTCGCGATTTTTAAAAAGCTCATATCTCCCATAGGTGAACGGTCTTAATGCCAACGAGCTTTTGCTTCTGCCTTTCTCACCTATACTTGTTCCCGCACTTATCTTGCCGTACTTCTTGGAAAAAAGCAGAATCATTTTTCGTCCGTATGAAGTTTTCGTCTGCCTAAGCACAATGGCTTCCGTATCTGTAAGCATTACATTTGATCCTTATATCCGAAATTGGAAAGTGCAATATCGCTATCTCTCCAGTTTTCTTTAACCTTTACCCACATTTCCAGATAAACTTTTGTCCCAAGAAGAGCTTCGATTTCTTCACGAGCACTTTTTCCGATACCCTTAAGTTTTCTGCCGCCTTTACCGATAATCATTCCCTTGTGGGACTTTCTTTCACAATAAATCACGGCATTAATTCTTGTTATATTGCTTTCTTCTTTGTATCTTTCGATTTCAACAGCAACTCCGTGAGGAACCTCATCTTGAAGATACATGAGAATCTTTTCTCTTATAATTTCACTTACTATGAATCTCTCAGGATGTTCTGTGATCATATCATCAGGGAAGAACATCGGTCCTTCTTCCATGAATTCCGCCGCGCCTTTAATTACGTGCTCGATATTCTTTCCTTCTCTTGCAGAAGTTCCAATGATTTCTTCGAAAATGCCAAGCTCGTCGTATTCCTTGTAAATTTCGGCATATTCTTCAGGGCCCATTTTGTCGATCTTGTTAATTACCAGAATCTTAGGAGTTGTCACATTATCCAGAAGTTCTGTAATGTATTTGTCCCCCGGACCTGATGAAAGCTTGTCGTCAACTATGAATATGATAGCATCAACTTCTTTAAAAGTTCCCACCGCTACGTCTGTCATATATTCGCCCAACTTAGTTCTCGGTCTGTGGATTCCCGGCGTATCTATGAAAATCATCTGTAAATCTTCGTCCAGCTGATCATCTGCATAGTGAGTATATATACCTCTGATTGTATTTCTGGTCGTCTGAGGTTTGTCTGTTGTAATCGCAATCTTTTCGCCTAAAATAGCATTGAGCAAAGTGGATTTGCCAACATTCGGTCTACCTATAATAGCTACAAAGCCTGTCTTCATATTTCCCTCCTTATAATCTAAATCCATCCGGTAACAGCTGTTCTAAAGTCCTAACGTTCAGCTGTTCAACATCAGTACCGGTTATAATTTCCATATCAGGTGCAAACTCATACATAAATTGTCTGCATATGCCGCAAGGCAATGACTCTTGTTCATCTCCTGCAGTAACGGCAATTGCCCTAAATTTTCTTTGTCCCTCTGAGATAGCTTTCACAAAGGCTGTTCTCTCTGCACATATGGTAGCTCCGTATGAAGAGTTTTCTACATTCACTCCTGTATAAACACTGCCGTCTTCTGTCAATAAAGCGGCTCCGACTTTAAAGCCGGAAAAAGGTACATATGCGTTTTTTCTTGCCTTGAGAGCTTTCTCGTAAAGTTCTTTTCTCTTTGCTTCGTTTAAAGCTTCCATCAAGGTCTCCTTTCCAAATCCAGGAGGGTCATTACTTCTTCCTCTCGCTGTCTCATTTCCTTCTTTTCATCTTCTTCCATATGATCGAAGCCTAACAGATGACAAACACTGTGAACGAAGAGGTAAACGATTTCTCTTCTTTCGGAATGGCCGAATTCGTCTGCCTGTTCTCTGGCTTTTTCCAAGCAAATCACCACGTCTCCCAACATGTAGTCATCATCTTCTTCTATAAAATCAAAGTCCTCAATTAGCGGAAAAGACAACACATCTGTATGGTTGTCTATCCCTCTGTATTGATTATTGAGTTCACGAATTTCTTCTTTGGACACAAAAGTAAGGCTTATCTCAGCATTCTCTGCAGGCAGCCCCTCCTTTTCAACGCATAAAACCGCTGCTTTTTCCAAATCTTCCAGCATCACATCATCAAGAATGTTTTCTTCACTGTACAGTATTCTCATCGTCTCTCCTATTCTTCTTCCTTTGGCGGATGCTGTTTGTAGTATTCATCATAAGCATTGATAACTTTCTTTACCAGTCTGTGACGAACAACGTCAACGTCCTTCATGTAACAGAATCCTATTTCGTCAATGTTTTTAAGAACTTTTGCTGCTTCCACCAGTCCTGACTTCTTGCCCCTTGGGAGGTCTATCTGAGTCACGTCTCCGGTGACAACTACCTTTGAACCGAATCCCATTCTTGTCAGGAACATCTTCATCTGTTCAGGTGTTGTATTTTGTGCTTCGTCAAGTATTATGAACGCGTTATCCAGAGTTCTTCCTCTCATATATGCCAACGGCACAACTTCTATTACTTCCTTTTCTTTTAAACGAAGTGCGCTTTCTCTGCCGAGGACATCGTAAAGTGCATCGTAGAGCGGTCTCAAATACGGGTCTACTTTTTCCTGCAAATCTCCCGGTAAGAATCCCAGTCTTTCTCCCGCTTCAACAGCAGGTCTTGCCAAAATAATTTTTTGTATTTCTTTATTCTTAAACGCGTTGACTGCCATAGCAACTGCAATATATGTTTTGCCTGTTCCTGCAGGGCCGATACCAAAGACAATGTCTTTTCTTCTTATGGTATCCACGTACCCCTTCTGGCCGATTGTTTTAGGTTTAAGAGGTTTTCCTTCATGGGTAAAACAGATAATTTCTTTGCTCACATTTTCTTTTCCGTAAGAAATGCCTTTGTCACTTAAGTCCGCAATATAGTTAACCTTTTGCTCGTCCAATTTTTCTCCTCTTTCCAAAACATGCATCATCTCTTTAAGAATATACTCCGCTTCCGAAGCCCTTTCTCCTTTAAGAATCAGCTGATTATCTCTCTGTATTATATCTACCTGAAGACTTTCTTCTATAACCTTTAGATTCTTGTCCAGCCCGCCGAACAGCTCGCCCCTGTCTATAGTTTCACTGATTGGCACATTTATCATTTCAGCCATTATTTCTCCTTATGCCACAATAAAAGATTCTTTGGATTAATTATACCATCATTGACCCATTTTTTCTTTATCTTTTTCTTTATTTTTTACCTGTATTTTCTTCTCTATGCCTATGTCTTCCAGAACCTCCGCGAATATGGTTGCCCTGATAAGATTTTCTGTCACTGACAGCTCAATTGATTTGTTTATTATGCCCTCATCTATAGAAAACTCTTCTTTTTCATATTGCCTGAGAGCAGCCTCAATCCTTTTGTCAACTTCCTTTTGGAGTATTGTTTTTTCTTTTATTCGCATTTCATTTATTTTTACCAAAGATATCTTAATCGGCAATGGCCTTATCAAGTTTAATATTTCAATTTCCTTTCGCTCCGCAACCTTATATCTGTGCCAATTACCTGCCGTATCTATTTCTATATCTCCGATTTTTATGTAAAACCCAGGCATGAAGTTCCCTGTGGGATGCAAAGTACGCTCTGTCTTTTGCAGATAGTATTCTATCTTTCTGGGTGTTTTGGCCAGCACCTGTCCATCTGCATGGCTGTACATACTAAAAAACTCATCTCCCTTGCTATAGTCGGTACTTTGATACTGATAGTCACCACTTATAAGGATATCTCCTTCATTGACATAATCGCCCTTTTGAACCATAGCATCCCCTTGGAGAGGTTTAATAGTTTCTATCAATCCTGTCTTGGAAGCAACAATGTTCACAGGAATATTTTCCGAAATTTCATCATACACATTGCTTCTCTCTTTTTCATCTTTCCACTCATTATCTGCTTCTGCTATCGTCACTTTCACCAGTCTGCCTTTTTCATAGATGCTAACCCAAGTTATTTTGTCATGATTCTCGTAAAGAGCCGCTTTGACTATGCTATAGTCCTTCATCTTCTTCGCACCTTCGTAAAGACCTGACACTTCCAAGGTCTGTCTCAACTCCTCTTCAGGAATCGATTTGTATCCGTTCACTTGTATTTCTGCTACAAAAAGTCCCTGATAAAAAATCAAGGCGCCCATTATAAAGGCGCCTGCTACAGACAATTTCCCTGCTTTTAGTTTGTTTAGAAAAGGTACTGTTCCCCCTTCTTTTAGGACCGTAAATCTATATGAATTGCCTGCGGCTTTCTTTAGATTTTCATAATCCTCTTCTTTAATAAAAGCAGTAGATTCCAATGAGTTATTACACTTGAAATCCTTAAGTAGTATATTATTGTTTATGCATTTGTTTATGATTTTACTTTGATCTGTTCCCTCGATCTTTATCTTCTTGTGATGCCGTAAAAAACCGAATTTCTTCAACTTCACCTGATACCAGCATCCTTTCATCTTTCAGTCTGGTGATAACAAACTTCCGACCGCTTACCGATGTGTATTTGTGGCCGTTAAAAACTATAATGTGATCATCTGTCAGCACCATGACTTTTTTCACATTGTCCAAAACAGTTGTTTTTCCCGTCACCAGAATTCTTGGCATGTTGACAGCAAAATCAAATAGTAAATCTTCCTTGAAAGTCATCACAAATCTCCGCTCGTCTATTTACCGAAACAATGTGTCGGTATGGTAAAGTATATTCAGTTGTTTAAGAAATTATAACGGCGAGCACCTTCTCTGCAGCCTTAATTCCATCCACCGCTGCAGACATGATTCCTCCCGCATATCCCGGACCTTCTCCGGCTGGGAAAATGCCCTTCACTGAAGCTTGCAAGTTCTCGTCACGAATGATTCTAACCGGCGAAGAGCTTCTTGTTTCTACTGCCGTCATCACTGCATCTTCTCTATCAAACCCTTTTAGTTTTTTGCCAAGATTAGGCATTGCCTCAATGATAGCATTAGATGCAAATTTAGGCAGACTGTTTCTGACACAATCATTTTCATCGTCTCTGAAATTACCGTAATCGGTTTTAGGCAGTGTGCCCTTTCCCATTTCAAACGCTAAGCGCTCATATTTTCTTTGGAATTCAACTCCGGCCAACGGATGATCAGATCCGAAGTCCTCAGTACGCACATCTACTAAAAGCCCACTATTTGCCATAATGCTATCTCTGGCACTGTTACTCATACCGTTAGTTACTGCTGTATTCGGTTCTGACGATGCGTTTATAACATGACCTCCCGGACACATACAGAAAGTATATACACCCCTACCATTATCACAACGATGGTTCAGCTTGTAATCTGCCGCACCCAGTTTTTCTGCCAAAGTAGCATCTCCATACTGAGATGCATTTATCATTTCCTGAGGGTGTTCAATTCTTACTCCTATTGAAAACGGCTTCTGTACCATCTCCAGTTTTCTATCAAGAAGCATTTGGAAAGTATCTCTGGCACTATGGCCAATAGCAAGTACCAATGAGTTTGTTTCAATGATTCCGTGATTGGTTCTTATTCCTGCGAGCATAGGCTGTTCCTGAAGTTCATCAAATATAATATCCTCCAGCTTCGTCCCAAAGCGAACTTCTCCACCCAGCTTTTCGATTTTATATCTAATATTCCTAACCACATCCACCAACTTGTCTGTACCGATATGTGGTTTTTGTTTATACATAATTGAGTTGTCAGCTCCTGCTTCCACAAACTCCTTAAGAACCTTGGAGATTCTCACATCTTTGATTCCTGTTGTAAGCTTTCCGTCTGAAAAAGTTCCGGCGCCTCCTTCACCAAACTGTACGTTAGATTCAGGGTTGAGCCTGCCGTTGTTCCAAAATTCAGCAACATCTTTCATTCTCTGTTCAACAGCTTGTCCACGCTCTATGATGATAGGTCTGGCTCCTGCTTCTGCCAGAATAAGGCCTGCAAGCATGCCGCTTGGCCCAAAGCCCACAACAACAGGTCTGCTGTTTAAATCATTGGCATGTTCTTTATGAAACTTTCTGGCAGCTTCAAACTTCTCATAGTTTATCGTGTCATAGTCTTTAACTACAGCTTCATCCAAAGGAAGTTTTTCTTCACAAGAAAAATCCAGTGAATACACCAGTTTAACATCAGGTTTTTTTCTGGCATCTATGGATTCTTTGGCAATGGTAATGTCACTTATTACCAGGCCATTTTTCTTAAGCTTTTTCTTGATAGCCTTCTCGAATCCTTCGTGGCCTTCATCAATATTAAGTTTTATTTGATGTATTCTATATCTCATTTATAGCCCTCGCTACCTTAAGTCCGGTTTCCCATGCATTCTGCAAATTATATCCGCCACAAGGTCCTTGTATATCTAAAACTTCACCGGCAAAATACAGTCCCGGCATAAGTTTTGACTCCATAGTTTCCATGTTGATCTGTTCGATATCTACACCTCCGGCAGTGCACTGAGCATCTTTCCAGCCTTTGACACCATTAACAGGAAGCTTCCAATTTTTGATTTCTTTAAGGCTTACTCTCGATGAAAGTTTCTCCGATAAAATTCCAAAGGAGCTTGTACGATTTGTCAATTGTTCCTCATCAAAGTCCGGTGCCAAGTCTAATGTGACATGATATCTTTCCAGTGCTTTGTCCAGTGCCTCACCCTTTTCTGTCTTTATATGGATCGTAAGGTTCATTACGCAAATTCCGGATATACCTTCTTCCGTAAACTGTATCTCACCCAACTCTTCTGCTATAAGATGACCATCCTTATAAAGAGACACTTTGCCCTTTGCACGAACGCCTTTAATATCTTTGAAATCTCCGCATCTAATGCCTGTAAGAATCGGATAAACTCTGTTTACTTGATGACCAAAACTCTTGGCAATGGCATATCCATCCCCGGTAGTGCCTAGCTGCGGAGCTGCCTTTCCTCCTGTTGCAACCATCAGTCTTTCGCCCGCAACCTGTCTTCCCTTTGAATCCGTAACCACATATTTATCTTCATCATAGATAGCTGAGACAGCTTCGAATTCTGTGATAATCTCCACATTCTTAGTTGATATTTTATCAAGCAGAACTTTGACCACATCGGATGCCTGGTTTGAATACGGATAGAATCTTCCTTCCTCATCGCTGTAAGTTTCAAGGCCCAAAGACTTAAAAAATTCCAGAGCTATATCCTTATTTTCACAAGCCTCATTGGTGATGTTACAACGTCCACCACCGGTAGCCATGATTTTTCGCCCCGGAATCCTGTTCTTTTCTATTATGCAAATGTTTATGTTTTTATCAAGAGAAGCGGCGGCAGTAAGTCCTGCTGCCCCTCCTCCTATTATTACAACATTATATTTTTTCATTAATTCCTACTCCTGCATCCAACATTGCTTCCGCCTCAGCCTCTTCCTTGATTCTGAGTCTTTCCGCTACTCTTTCCGGAGTTTCGTGTGCGTCTGTGATTTTCACCACCTGACGTCTTCTCTTATAAATCTTAACGTATGATTTCTTTTCATGCGGCATATTGATACCCAACTCAATGATATTGATTCCCTGTATCAACAGAAAAATTCCGAGAAGAATCGCTGTGCTGAGCCATCCGATCATAGGGTTAATAAAACCAAATACGCCTATAATTGATGTGACAATCCCTGTTATAAGAGTTGTCTTAAAGTTGGTCATTTTCTTATTCTTGTTAATATGTGTACTTGCTTCTATTCTAAGTATTCCTGATACAAGCACCCATGTACCGAATACCATCGGAATTGCAGCATCTACTACCAACTGGTTACAGAGAATCAGTATCCCCAGAACCAAAGTAATAAGAGCTTCTGTAAGGATCCAACCATTGTTATCGCCTTTGTTATGAAGGCCTCTTCCGATGAAGTATGCCAGTGCGTGTACGATGCCGTTAAACACCATAATCATTCCTATTACAAATGCCAGAACAAGGAAAGTTTGTCCAGGATTAATGAAGCAGAAAGCACTTGTCAGCACCATAAGTATTCCGCTTATTATCGTCAATATTCTCATGTTTAAACTGCTCCTTTACCAAATATCATCAAATTCTACCGGCTGGTAGTCGTCCTTCTCTTCAATAGGTTTTGCCGAACCTTTGTTAAATATTTTGAGAATTGCATACAAGCCACCGATAATCAATACAACATTTCTTAAAAAACGATTCAATTTTACTAACATAAATAGCCCTTTCATTTCTTTAATACATCAAGTATACCATAAATTATAAATTAATCAAAAGGAGATTGTGTGTTGATTTGCTTAATAAGCACAATATAATGTATAATTGTATATATTTTATGAAAGGAATGGCTGATGGATAGAGTTATACTACACTGTGACATGAATGGGTTTTTCGCATCGGTTGAACTTCTCGATTACCCACATCTAAAAGACAAACCTATGGCAGTTTGCGGCAATCCCGAAAATCGCCACGGTATTATATTGGCAAAAAATGAACTTGCTAAAAAATATGGTGTAGTTACAGCAGAAACTCTGTGGCAGGCAAGAAAAAAATGTCCCGATCTAGAGGTTGTTCCGCCACATCATTCAAAATACAAACACTACAGTAAACTTATAAATGAAATCTACCTTCGCTACACCGATATGGTGGAACCGTTCAGTGTGGACGAGTCCTGGCTTGATGTTACCGCCAGCCAAAATCTTTTTGGTAGCGGTGTTGAAATTGCCAATGAAATAAGAAAAACAGTTAAGAAAGAACTTGGTCTGACCCTATCAGCAGGGGTTTCTTTTAATAAGATTTTTGCCAAGATGGGCAGCGACTATAAGAAACCTGATGCAACAACAGAAATCACCAGAGACAATTACAAAGATATATTATGGCCTCTGGACATACGCGCCATGTTTTTTGTTGGAAAAGTAACTGCCGATAAGCTCAACCACATGGGCATAAAAACCATTGGCGAGCTGGCCATGTCTGACAAAAATACTCTCATGGCACTTCTTGGCAAGCAAGGCGGAGTAATCCATGATTATGCTAACGGCTTAGACATTACTCCCGTGCTGAGATTTGATCAACAGGAAAAAGTCAAGTCAGTAGGTAACGGCACCACATTCAGAAGAAACTTAAGCGGCATCGAAGACATCAGAACCGGTGTGACTGCCCTTTCCGATACCGTTGCTTCAAGACTTCGCAAAAATAAAATGAAGGCCTTCGGTGTCAAAGTTGACATCAAAGACCCTTCTTTTAAAGTTATAACTCGTCAGCAACAGCTTGACAATCCAACTAATCTGACAGAAGTCATTGCCGACACAGCAATGGATATAATCACCAAATCCTGGCGCATGCGCGACCCTATCCGTATGCTCACTGTAACTGCCATCAACCTCTGCGATGAAAACCAGGCACAACAGCTTTCACTTTTCGCCGACGAAAACATATCTACCGAAAAAGAAGAAAAAGCTGAACGCGCCATGGATGACATCCGCGAAAAATTCGGCAGCAACGCCATTACGTTTGGATCGGTTTTGAAAAATGATATTGGAGTTGAATAATCTACGACAACACCTCAGCCAACTCATATATCACTTTACCAAACTCTCTCTTTATCTCAAGAGCTTCTTCCAAGTCATAGGCAACGATATCATTTCCAACGATGCCTATGGCTTTACTATTTTCATCGTTATAAAGCAGCTGAACAGCCTTAGTAGCCATAAGACTTGCAAGTATTCGATCTCTTCCCGTTGGAGTTCCGCCTCTTTGGATGTGACCCGGAACAACGGCTCGTGCCTCGCGTCCTGTTCTTGCTTCAATGATTTCAGCAAGCTCAGTTGAGCTCATTTCAACTCCTTCAGCCTTTATAATTATGCTGTGGAGTTTGCCTGACTGCTGTCCTCGGAGAACTCTACGACAAACTTTATTTATGTCTAATTCCACTTCAGGAACAAGAATCACATCAGCTCCTCCTGCAAGCCCTGCATGAAGAGCGATATCTCCGCAATGTCTACCCATAACTTCTATGATAGTTGTTCTCTCATGCGCAGACGCCGTATCTCTAATATTTGAAATCATAGATAATACAGTGTTCACTGCAGTGTCAAATCCGATGGTATAGTCTGTATATCCCAGGTCATTATCAATTGTTCCCGGGACACCCATAACTTTGATACCTCTCTTGGCAAGCTCCAGACCACCTTTGAACGATCCGTCTCCACCGATTATAACCAAGCCTTCGATTCCGAAAGTCTCCAGCATTGTCACTGCGTGTTTCTGTCCTTCTTCAGTAACAAATCTCTCACTTCTGGCAGTTCTCAAAATAGTACCGCCCCTCTGAAGAATGTCGCCTACAGAATTCCATTCCATCTTCTTGATGTCTCCATCCAGAAGACCTTCGTATCCTCTCTCGATTCCGTAGACTTCCATGCCCATGTTAAGAGCAGTTCTTACAGCAGCCCTAACCGCTGCATTCATTCCCGGAGAATCTCCCCCGCTGGTAAGTATTCCGATTTTCTTCATATACATACCTCTTTTCTTTGGTTAGCTCTAACCCTTGTAATTACCCTCCCCTACGATGGCAATTATCTTTTCTCTAAAGTCAGCATCAGGATATACCCATAAAGCTTCATCAGTTCTGAAAGAAGCTCCTGTAGGCATATAAATTATTGCCTGACATCTACCCTTATGCTGCAGCATAACGCCTTTAATCTCTTCAAGACTCCTACTTGTATCTCCTTGCGGAAGCCTAATCTTAACTATTCCCTCAGGCTCAGCTTTGCGCTCATCGTTTGCCGCAGGCTTTTCTTCATGCAAAGGTGCACTTTGCATGCTGCCGCCATTTTTCAATTCCCTCAGGTCTACTATTTTCTCAGCAAGAAGTTTAGGTACTTCGCCTTCCTTAAAGTTTATTGTTCCCGATATGGATACGATTTTATCCTCTGCTACTACTTCAGCATATCTTTCATATACGTTAGGGAACACAACAACTTCCACCGCACCCAAAAGGTCTTCCATATCCACAAATGCCATCATCTTGCTGCTCTTTGTGATAAGCGTCTTCTTAGCAGTTATTATTCCCGCCATCACAGCAGACATTCCATCTTTAACAAAACTATGTGTCTCACCTTGTTCTTCGCTGTCCAGTACATCTGCCAGATCCTGAGATGTTACGGTTACCATCTTAGAGATTCTTTCTTCGTATTCACGGAGTGGATGCTCGGTGATATATACTCCCAGCATTTCTTTTTCCTGACCTATGAGGATTTCCTTCTCGAAATTCTTAACGTCAGGAAGCGTTCCCGACTG
Organism: Lentihominibacter sp.; assembly: GCA_045638485.1. Classification (GTDB taxonomy): domain Bacteria; phylum Bacillota; class Clostridia; order Peptostreptococcales; family Anaerovoracaceae; genus Lentihominibacter. The sequence continues at coordinate 35,017 of JAZUBM010000104.1, forward strand.
GCTGTTTTCCATGGCATCTGAATTGAGCTGGAATAAAGATATCTGTCCCTCCACGTTATGCTTAGCACTGGACTGTGCAGATTCCATGAGCTTTTCATAAACAGCCATATGAGCCGCTCTATTCTCATCAAGACAGTCAAGAGCACCTGCTTTGATGAGACTTTCCACAGCCTTTTTGTTTACTTTATGAATATCCAGCTGATCAATAAACTGGAAAATATCCTTAGGTCTTCCCTTTTGTTCTCTCGCATCTATAATGGCATCGATGGCACCTTCTCCTACGTTCTTAACTCCCAGAAGGCCGAATCTGATCTTACCATCCACAACGGAGAACTTTTTGCTACTTTCGTTGACATCAGGTGGCAATACTTCAATACCCATTTCTGTACAGTTTCTCATGTACTTGGCAATGGAGCCTGCGTCCCCCATAACGCTTGTCATAAGTGCTGCCATGAACTCTACCGGATAATGAGCTTTAAGATAACCTGTCTCATATGCTACTACTGCGTAAGCCGCTGCATGTGATTTGTTAAATGCGTATTCTGCAAAGCTTACCATCTGGTTAAAGATTTCTTCAGCAGCCTGTTTATCTACACCATTTCGAACGCAACCTGCAATTTCAACACTACCGTCGTCAGCTAACTTACCATTGATAAAGTAATCCTTTTCCTGAAGCATTACATCCATCTTCTTTTTACCCATGGCACGACGAACCAGATCAGAACGGCCATATGAATATCCACCAAGATCTCTTACTATCTGCATTACCTGTTCCTGGTAAACAAGGCATCCATAAGTAACAGAAAGAATCGGTTTCAGCTGTTCATGAATGTATTCGATATTATCAGGGTGTTTCTTGTTATCTATGTATGTTGGAATTGACGCCATAGGACCCGGACGATACAGAGAAATTCCCGCGACGATATCTTCGAAGCAGTCCGGTTTAAGGTTCTTCATGAACTGGGTCATGCCGCCGCTTTCCAGCTGGAATATACCTTGAGTGTTCCCTTTGGAAATCATTTCATAAACTTTAGGGTCATCATAGTCCATGGATGAAAAGTCAATTTTAACTCCGTGGTTAGCTTCGATCATTTCCAAAGCATCTCTGATAACAGTCAGGTTTCTAAGTCCGAGGAAGTCCATCTTCAAAAGACCCAGTTCCTCAATGGTAGTCATATTGAACTGAGTTGACAGACCTTTATCCGCCAAATACAGCGGTACGTACTCGTCAATACTGTTCTTAGATATTACAACACCGGCCGCATGAGTTGATGCATGTCTCGGCATTCCTTCTACAGCTCTTGCCATATCTATAACTTTTTTTGTAGTCTCGTCGCTTTCGTATTTTGCCTTAAGTTCAGGGCTTGTTTCAAGGGCCAAATCGATGGTCATCTTAAGAGAAAACGGTATAGCCTTGGCAATAGCATCTGTCTCAGGATAGCTTACATTAAGCGCTCTACCTACGTCTCTAACAGCCTGTTTAGCCTTCATGGTTCCGAAAGTAATAATCTGTGAAACCTTATCTTCTCCGTATTTTTCCGTAACGTAATCGATTACTTCTCCTCTTCTTTCATAGCAGAAGTCGATATCGATATCAGGCATACTGATTCTTTCAGGGTTTAAGAATCTTTCAAAAATCAGTCCATACTTAATCGGATCTATGTCTGTAATTCTAAGGGTATAAGATACGATACTTCCTGCAGCGGATCCTCTTCCGGGGCCTACCATAATGCCATTTTCCTTAGCATAATTGATAAAGTCCCAAACGATGAGGAAGTATTCTACATACCCCATGTTTTCTATAGTAGTAAGCTCATAATCAAGTCTCTCCTGCAAAGCAGCCTTTGTCTCTTCGTCAGCACTTGGATATCTTTGAGCAAGACCCTCCTCGCAAAGCTTTCTCAAGTATTCTTTGTTGGAAAGGCCATCAGGTGCCTTAAAGTCAGGCAAATGAAGTTCTCCGAAAGTAAACTCTACATTACAGCGCTGTGCGATTTTATATGCGTTATCGACAGCTTCAGGTACATTCGCAAATATCTTTCTCATTTCCTCTTCGGATTTGAGATAGAATTCGTCATTCGGAAAACGCATTCTGTTATCTTCATCAATAGTGCATGCCATCTGAACACACATGAGTACGTCCTGGGCCATCGCATCTTCTTTTCTTACATAGTGAACATCATTTGTAGCAACAAAAGGTATGCCTGTTTCTTCATGAAGTCTTTTCATGTCAGGCCATATTCTTGCTTCCTCTTCCAGACCTTGATCTTGGATTTCCAAGAAGAAATTCTCTTCTCCGAAAATCTCACGCATTGCCAACGCCTCGGTCTTTGCACCTTCGTAATCCCCATTGAGGAGTCTTCTCTGAATTTCTCCCGCAAGACATCCGGAAAGTGCAATAATTCCCTCGCTATACTGAGCAAGAACTTCCTTATCGATTCTTGGCTTGTAGTAAAAGCCATGGCGATAACCTTCGGAAACGATTTTCATAAGGTTCTTATACCCCAAGTCATTTTCTGCCAAAAGAACCAGGTGTCCCATGAATTTATCTTTTTCAACGTCTTTATCAAAACGAGTACGGGCAGCAGTATAAACTTCGCAGCCAACAACCGGTTTGATCCCCTGTTTCTTACACTCCTTATAAAAATCTATTACGCCGAACATTACTCCGTGGTCTGTAATCGCAACAGAATCCATACCCAGTTCTTTAGCTCTCGTAACCAGGTCTTTGATTCTTGATGCACCGTCCAGCAAACTATATTCTGTATGTACATGCAAATGTGTAAATGCCATTTTGCTACCTCTTACCAATAAAAAAATATATACATAATTATTTTAACATAAAAAGTATATTATTTATCTTTAAATTTCACTTTAAATAATATATTGGATACAGTAAAATTAAAACAATATGGAGGAGCATTAATGAAAAAATTTGCGGTCTTTATTTCTACAATTGTATTACTATTAGTAGCTACAGTAGGCTTTGCCACTTATAAATACTTTGATTCTGCTGCGTATAATGATGACGTATTACCTAATATGACAATTATTAACGGTGTAGATTGTTCAGGTCTCACTTATGAAAATGCAGAAAAGAAGCTCTCTTCCGAGTGGAATAGTCGATATATCTTGATATCTTTAAGAACTGATGGAAAATCTCTTAGTTTTAGCGATTTCGATTACGAATATGATTTAATTAAAGACTTAAAGGATATACGCAAGAAAAATCTTATTGCTGCAGCTCTCAACCATTACACAGGTTCACCTTTTAAAGCTACAATACCTATGACCATATCCGGCGGTGGAAATGCATTGAAAGAAAAACTCGTTTCATCACCTGCTTTCGAAAAGAAAGGCGCCGCAGAGAGTGTTGATGCCTATGTAGATATGTCCAATCCCGAATTCCCTATAATCAAAGAAATATACGGGACAAAACCGGATACTGATAAGATCTTTGAAGATATCACCGCACACATTCAGTCGGGTGAGACACGCTTCATATACGATGAAACAAAATATTTTTCATCCCCTTCCGTAACATCAAAGGATCCGGAGCTGATAGCTTATCAAAAGTACTGCAGAAAATATTTAACTCAAAAGATAACATATGAGTTTGGTGAAGAAACATTCACCCTCTCTGCTCAGCAAATTGACAATCTGCTCAAAGACGATATGTCCGGCGAGGTGAATAAAAAAGCCGTTGGGGAATTTGTAGCCGACCTGGCAACCAAATATGATAACGTAGGCGAGGAACGTAAATTCAAATCCTTAACAGGCAAAACAATTACAGTTCCGCCGGGTACTTATGGATGGCAGATAGATCAAAATGCCGAAGCCACTAAATTGATTGCCGATCTTACGTCTGGTAATGATGTATCAAGAAAGCCGGAATTTCTCATTACCGGTTACGGAGAATATCATAGAGATATGGGCAACACGTATATCGATGTGGACATCTCAGAACAAACAGTTAAATATTACAAAGAAGGTAAATTGATTTTCTCATCTTCTTGTGTTACAGGAAGTAGGGCTACTGGAACCATAACTGATGTGGGCGCGTATTATATTCTCAATAAAATACGTAACGTAACACTTAAAGGAAAGAATGCAGATGGCTCAAAATACGAAAACTTCGTGAGTTACTGGCTAGGTATAAATTGGGTCGGGGAAGGTTTCCATGATGCCACATGGAGAAGTACTTTCGGTGGCAATATATGGACATACAACGGAAGTCATGGCTGTATAAATATGCCGCCTAACCAAATGCCTGATTTATATGAAAAGGCAGAAGTTGGTATTCCGGTAGCAGTGCATTATTAGAGATAATAGAGTATTAAAAGTAGAATAAAAAAATATAAAAGGGACTTATACAAGTCCCTTTTAATCTTTCTTCGTTTTTATTTCGCAAGTCCTTTTGCAGTCATATGTTCGATTTCTACGACAACAACGGCTGTCTGATTCCAATACTTATCTATATGCGCGAGACCTTCTTTAGGGAAATCTCCCGAATACTTTGAAGCTATAATTTTCAAAGCTTCCATCTTTTCTTCGTCTGTTTCCACAACCTTTGCTTTTCCAAAACATATTACACTTTTATAATATGTAGTGAATTCTATCGGTTGTATATTATCAGCACCAACAACCGTAAAAGAAACTTTAGGTTCCGCCTTGATGGCATCTATTTTATGTCCTACTGTAGCGCAATGGAAATATATCTTATTGTCATTATATACATAGCTTACAGGAACTCCATACGGATATCCATTGTCTCCTATAACCGATAAAATACCATTGGTACATTCACTGATTATCTTAACAGCATCCTCATAAGTTTTCTCTTTATCTTTTCTTCTCATTTCTCTAAACATAATCCACCTCACTACAATCACTTCTATTTCTCATATTATACCATATTCATAATTTACAATACAAAAGAAACCGGCTTTGCCGGCTCTTCTTTTACATTAACAACTTTATAGTGTTGGGGACATGTACGGTCTCGCTACCTCCGAATAATACACATACATCTGCTTGATTCCGTATATATCAAGTATCCTTATATCCTGATTAGCATATTCCTGCAAAATAATATAGTTGATACCTACCCCTATAAGAAATCCGTCAAAGTCTTGAGTAGTATTGGATCCTATCAGTTGCTGCACCCTCACAAACCTGCCTATCTGTGTACGAAATATACCATTTAGGTATTGCAAAGAATTGTAATCCAATAACTCTCTGTATTCTTCAGGAAGCAACGGATTCGCCGGAACGGTAAATATCGGATTGCTGGGCAAAACTTGAGGAAAAGTCTCAACCGGAGGAAAACTTCCGCCTCCTCCCCCTACATTGCCTATCATATTTATCTCCGATATGGGGATATCTCCTTCATCCGCCACACTATTAGTCTGGCTTGTATTTTCCAGTATTGGAGTCATGTTATTTCTATCTATTTGAAACATGCTCCTTTGATTCATTGCCATGTAATTCACCTCTCCATTTAAGTATTAGCATAATATGAAGTAGGAATGTAAAAGCAATGCTCGTTTATTCTGTTGTGTATCACACCAACGCGAGTAGGGAAATAAGTGGGACAGGATGGATTGTATGGATTATGAAAAAAAAGTGATTCATCAACCCCCGCCAATCTCCCACCTGCCAAGGCCCAGTCTGCAATATCATAATGCTCCTGCAAAGGTACCATATTATATACATTCTGTGGATTGTAAGAGCCCCCAAGAGTAGTTCGTAGACAAGTAAACTGTCCCGGTTGTTCTATTACAGCTCTGAAATTTCCGCCTTCGTTTATTCTTGAAAATTCACCATAAGTTATATTGGCTCTATTTCCTATAACAGTCGCTACCCCTTCCATCCCGGCATATCCTTCTCCTCCGGCCTCACATTGTATAAGACGCGCGAACAACTCCCTTGTATCCATTGCTTCATCATTCCACCTTTCGATCATACTAGAATATATTATGACCAAAGCTATTTTTTTGTTCTGAATACAAGCCTCTTTAATTTTTTACCACTCCACGGAATAAGCGGATATAGATAAGATGTCCCTATTATAGTCTTCGTCGTTGCCACAACAATAATCGAAAACAATAGGGTCACAGCTAATCCCGGCACACCTGCCACATGAACGCCTATCAATAACAGTATCCTCACAAATTTCACCGCATATCCCAGCTCTATACTCGGTTGTGTGAAACTTGCCAATGCTACCACTGCCATACATAATATAGTCTGTGGTACAAACCACCCGGAAGATACCGAAAATTCTCCAAGTATCAATGCGCCAATTACAGAAAGGGACATTCCCAAAGATTCAGGAGTATTCAAAGATGCCAGCTTCAACCCATCTACAGCAATTTCCAAAAGTATCAGTTGCCAAAATACCGATACGGCAAAATCTTCTTGGGGAATAAAAAACTTTATAGCCTCATGAACAGGAATAACTCCCTCTGCAAAAAGCAAATACGCCGGTGTTGCAAAGAGAATAATCAATATATTAAATATTCTCAACATCCTAAAATAATTTCCTGTTACCATAGGAAAGTAATAATCGTCCACATCTTGAAGAAAATCAAATATTCCTGCAGGAATAAGGATTACCGTTGGGGAATTGTCAACAATTACAGCTAACTTGCCTTCTTCCACATGGGCGGCTATTATATCAGGACGTTGTGTGTACCTTACCTTTGGAAAGGGATTAAATCGCGATACTCTTTTTCCCGTTATTTCCTCTACCAGCGTTTGCTCCGTAACTGTAAGGCCTTCGCTTCTTAGATTCTTTAAAATCTCATCCAGTTTTTCTACCATTTTAGGATCTGCCTTTGATTTCATATATGCCATGGACACATCAGACTTGGTTAAACTGCCGATGGAATATATTTTAAAAATCAAATCATTGTCTCTGATTCTCCTTCTTATTAGACCAATATTGATTATCATAGATTCCACAAAGCCATCCTTGGAACCTCTTAAACTTTTTTCTTTAGACGGTTCATCTATACTTCTAAGCGGGTAATTCCTTGCATCTATTATGATGATTCCTTCAAAGCCTGAAATCAGCAAAGGTACTAACCCCGAATAAAGAAATTTTATTGCCTGCTCCACATCATACACAACCAAAGTATCGAGGAAAGCCAATCTCTTCTCGATAAATTTTTCTGCCGAATCTATCCCCTCCATTTGCTGTTCTTTCAAAGAAAAAAGGCTGAATAAAATTCTCTGCATAGTTCCTCCGTCTGTGAGAGCATCAGCAAAAAACATCGTCGCTTCTTTTCCTCCAATGTTCAGTTTTCTCTCCATTAAATCAAAACTTTCTCCTATAGGCACCTTTTTCTTTATATCTTTTACCAGCAATCTGTATTTTTCCATTAAAAAACCTCGCATATTTTTGGTACTATTTTCTGCGTATACCATTAAATTATGCGAGGTCTTTCTCTTATTTAATTATGCTAAAGGTTGTATTACTTTCTCTTTTTCTTGTGAGAAGCACCTTTCTTTACAGGCTGTTTATATGCAGCGGCTTTTTCAGCTTTTTTCTTTTTACCCATTTCTCTGAACACGTTCCATACTATGTATACAACGGCAATGGCACCTAAAGTCACCAGCATTGTTCTGGTATCATTGGAAAACCCGGTAACTCTAAGAATAATCAAAGCTCCAATTATAAACATCCAAAAGTATAAGAATTTACCGATTAAACCACTACTCATAAAACGCCTCCTTGTTCTAAATAAACTACGTATCTTATTCGTTAATTTTAGCGATAAGTTCGCCGGCCTTTACCTGCTGACCTTCCTTAACGTGAATCTTTCCGATTGTTCCCTTAGCTGAAGACAGAATATTAGTTTCCATCTTCATAGCTTCGATTACTGCGATAGGCTGTTTTTCTTCAACAACATCTCCTTCAGCAACCAGAACCTTAAGAATTGTTCCCGGAATGTTCGCACCAACTTCAGTTGGATCGTCAGGATCGGCGAAAACTGTCTGAGAAGCAGTTCCTGCCATATTAGCCGCTTTATCCTTAATCTTAACTACAGTTCTGTTACCGTTTACTTCGTAAACTAAGTTTCTGATTCCTTCGTCATCAGCTTCACTCATATCAGCAAGTCTGATAATAAGTTCCTTACCTTCCTTGATCTTAACTTCACAAGTTTCTCCTAAAGAGAGTCCATGGAAGAAGATATCGCTGCCCATAAGTCTGAAGTTACCTTCAGTTTCAAGGCTCTTGAGATAATCTTCGAATACCTTTGGATAAAGAGCATAGCTGAGAGCTTCTTTTTCGCTTCCTTCAAGACCATGCTTTTCTCTAAGCATTGCCTTGATTCCATCGAAGTCTTCATCAGGAAGCAGTTCGCCAGGTCTGCACGTAATAGGTTCCTTATCCTTGAGAACCAGCTTCTGAAGTTCTTCTGGGAAACCACCTTCAGGCTGACCCATCATACCTTCGAAGTATGAAACAATTGAGTCAGGGAAGTCAACGTCCTTAGCCTTTTCATAGATGTTTTTATCATCCAGTTCATTCTGAACCATGAAAATAGCCATATCTCCAACCGCCTTTGATGATGGAGTTACCTTAACGATATCACCCAGCATCTCATTTACAGTCTTATACATATCCTTTACATCCTTGAACTTGTGACCCAGTCCAAAGCTTTCTACCTGTGACTTCAGGTTGGAGTACTGTCCTCCCGGCATTTCATACTTGTAGATTTCAGCTGATCCTGTCATCATATCTGATTCGAAATGCTTGTAAACAGGTCTTACTGCTGCCCAGTAATCTGAAATTTCCTGAATTCCGTCCAAGTTGATTCCTGTATCTCTTTCAGTGCTTTCCAAAGCTGCTACGATTGAATTGAGAGCAGGCTGACTTGTCAGTCCCGACATGCTGTTGAATGCACCGTCAATGATATCAACGCCCGCATTGGCAGCCATCATCAGTGTAGCTACTCCGTTACCGCTTGTGTCGTGAGTATGCAGATGAATAGGAATTGAGATTTCATTCTTAAGAGCTTCGATCAGCTTCTTAGCAGCCATAGGCTTAATGAGACCTGACATGTCCTTGATACCAAGAATATGTGAACCGCGTTTTTCCAGTTCCTTAGCCATTCTCACATAGTAGTCAAGGTTATACTTATCTCTGCTTTCATCCAGGATATCTCCTGTGTAGCAAATGCAAGCTTCTGCCAGTTTACCCTGGTTGAGAGTTTCATCTAGTGCAACTTCCATACCTTGAATCCAGTTGAGTGAGTCGAAGATTCTGAATACGTCAATACCTGATGCTGCAGCTTCTTTTACGAATCTTCTAATCACATTATCAGGATAGTTTTTGTATCCAACTGCGTTTGCTCCTCTGATAAGCATCTGGAACATAACATTAGGAATCTTGTTTCTCAGAGTCTGAAGTCTTTCCCATGGTGATTCCTTAAGGAATCT
>JAZUBM010000105.1:0-11074 GCA_045638485.1 Lentihominibacter sp.
CAACTGCGATCTTGTAGGCGAAATCTGGGATAACCGCCCGGAAATCATCCCATCTGAAATCTATGCCCTTGACCTAAAAGTCACCGGCGAAACTACCGATTCCAAGCTCACTCGTCTCCGTGCCATCATGGCCGAAAAAGGCTCTGACTATCACATAATCACAGCCTTAGATGAAATCGCCTGGCTCTATAATCTCCGCGGTGATGATGTAAAGCACACTCCGGTCTTCTTCGCATACGCGCTCATAACGTCCGAGGAAGACTATCTCTACGCGTTAAACGAAGCTTCTGCCCAAAAGGCTCTCGCTCCCGCGCAAAGCACACTCGTGCTCCCTTACGAGGATTTTCTCAAGGATCTTGCAAAACTCCCTGACGGCAAAATCTTGTTAAACAAAGACACAATAAGCTATGCTATCATGGATGCTATTCCGGCAAATGTGGAAATAATATCTGATGAAAATCCTATCGCGTCCATGAAAGCCATTAAGAACGAAGCGGAAATACAGGCCACAAAAAACGCCCATATAAAGGATGGGGCAGCAATGGTTAACTTCATCTGCTGGCTAAAGAATGCTGTGGCTAAATCACAGGCTAAAACCCACAGTGATGCCAACGGTCACTTCGAAATCACTGAGCTGTCTGCAGCGGAAAAGCTCTACCAATTCCGCGCTCAACAGGAAGGCTTCAAAGATCTCAGCTTCGAAACAATTTCAGGCTACGGCAGCAATGGTGCAATCATCCACTACGCCGCAACGGAAGAAACAAACAAAGTTCTCAACCCTGAAGGACTTTATCTCCTAGATTCCGGCGGCCAGTATGATGACGGAACAACAGATATAACAAGAACCATTGCACTCGGCCCATTGACAGAAGAAATGAAAGAGCACTATACGGCTGTCCTCAAAGGACATATTGCCCTCTCCACAGCAGAATTCGAACCGGGCACCATAGGTGCAGAACTGGATGATATCGCCCGCAAACCTTTAATTGATGCCGATCTCAACTATAACCACGGCACAGGTCACGGAGTTGGTCATCTGTTAGGCTGTCACGAAGGACCTCAGTCCATCAGTCCTAGAGATAAAACTCACGCTATCCTTCCGGGCATGATTAACAGCAACGAACCTGGTGTATATGTGGAAGGTAGCCACGGAATTCGCCTTGAGAATGAGATTCTTTGCATCGAACGCGACGGCAAATATGCTTTCGAACCGATTACCTTCTGTCCGTTCGAACGTGATGCAATCCTACCATCAAAGCTCACTGACGATGAGCTGGCATGGCTCAACGATTACCACCGACAAGTATACGAAAAAATCAGTCCATTGGTAGATGATGATATTAAAATATGGCTGCAAGAAGCAACCAAAGAAATTCTGAAATAAAAAAAGGCACGTACTAACGTGCCTTTTTTATTACCAAATACTATCTCACAAAATTCGTCATTATATGTTCTTCTTTCTTAGGTACACCGTACTTTTCCTTGCCCAAAGCGATGCTCTTCATGAGGAATGACATATTTCTTGCCAGTGTTCTCATGGTCTGCAATCCTTCCTTATCCTCAGCAGCCTCACCCGGCATCGCACCATGGATGCTGTTCCAGTACTGACTTGAAGCCACCGGCATTCCTGAAATAGTGAAGTACTTATTCAGTTCATCGAATGTGGCCGACAATCCACCTCTTCTGGCTACCACAACGCTGGCACCCACTTTCATGGTCTTATCAAAACCTGTGCTATAAAACAGTCTATCTAAATAAGCCACCAATGTAGCATTGGCGGATGCATAATATACTGGGCTGCCAACGACCAATCCATCGCACTCTTCAAATTTTGAAGCAGTCTCATTAACGACATCATCAAAGACGCAGCATCCTTTTTCTTTACATGCCATACAGCTGATGCAGCCTCTTACAACTTTATTTCCCACATTAATGATTTCAGTTTCTATTCCTTCTTCTTCGAATACTTTCACCATTTCGCTCAGCGCAATGTATGTATTCCCCTCTGATTTAGGGCTTCCGTTGACCAATAAAACTTTCATTACTCACACCTCCAGCTCATTATATACTCTGTATTTTCAGGCACATCGATATCAGTCGGCTCAACTCTTTCAAACGCCCCGGCAAGTCCCTTCTCAAGGGCCATCAAATGGAAATGACATATAGCGATTCCCATATCTATTCTGTGCATCTGAACGGAACTGCTATCATCTTCTTTAATCCCTGTCTGATAAAAATGAAAAGCTCCATCTTTCATAACGATTCTCCACGGCTGTCTGTTCACTGCTGACGGCGCCCATCTAACACCTTCAAGCACCTCAGCATATTCCCCTGCCGCGTCTTCTGTCAAAGCCGCACCGAAATCGCCATCAAAAAACAGTTCTCCCCAGTCCATTCTATTATCTCCGCCTGAACCTCTTCTCATAAGCTTTTCAGTAAGGCTCATCTTCTCTGCAGTATATCCAATAGGTGAAACAATGGTGAACAATTCATCGTCTTTCACTTCCATGGCCTTTGCAAAAGCACCCTTGTTAAAAGTGCCTCCAAGCCAGCAAGTGCCAAGACCCTTATCGGCCAAATACAGCACCAGCTGCTCGAAATCGTACCCCAGCGCCTCAGGCGCATATTCTTCATCGTGTATCTTTGCACCTACATAAAGCTCAGCGCCTTTGATGATTCCGTAAGTTCCCAGTTTCTCTCCTTTAGAACTTGCTTCCTTATCCAAAAGTCTGAAAGTCACCTTCGGACCTAATGGGTTCTGCAAGCTTTCTGCATACTCTATAATTTCATCTCTTATGGAAAGCTCCACTTTGCGCTTTGCATAAGTTCTCACACTTCGTCTTACATTAATAGCGTTCTTAATATTAAACATTTCGTACCTCTCTTCAGTATTATTTAATCATTTACTGATGATACTCAATATGATAAACTAGTAATGTTAATCTTGTCAAATATAAGGAGTTTTATATATGGATCTTAAAGAAATCAATGCAATACTTGAAGATGCTATAGCACTGGGAAAAGAAGCAATTCCCCATGGTGAAGTGGCTTCATATATACCTGAACTGAGTAAAGCAGATAAAAGCCACCTGGGGCTTTGCATATATACGAAAGACGGTCGTCGCTACAGCATAGGAAATACTGATGAAAGATTCACCATACAGAGTATTTCCAAGATTATATCACTGGCAGTTGCATTGGAAGCATGCGGACCGGAAGAGGTTTTCGCTAAGGTTGACGTTGAGCCATCAGGAGAAGCATTCAACTCCCTCATCGACCTCGACCTTAAGAGTAACAAGCCAAAGAATCCGATGATCAATTCAGGGGCTTTAACAGTTACAAGCCTGCTGCTTGGTAAGACTACTTTCTCAGAAATGAGGCTGATGGCAAGAAAGCTGTGTCTGGATCCTGAAATGGATTTGGATAAGGCGGTTTACAATTCAGAACGTGCCAATATATCAAGAAACCGTGCCATCGCATACTTACTGGAAAGTAAAGGTATTATTGAAAACGATGTTGAAGATACTCTGGATCTTTACACTAAAATGTGTTCACTTACAGTTACTGCAGAAAGCTTGGCAAACCTGGGATTGATCCTTGCCAATGACGGCATCGATCCTACATCAGGCACTCGTCTGCTTAAGACAGAAACCGTTCACATTATCAAAACAATCATGCTCACATGCGGCATGTACGATAGTTCCGGAGAATTTGCCGTTCACGTAGGTATCCCTACAAAGAGTGGTGTCGGCGGAGGACTTGTATCCACCGTCGATAAAGAAATGGGGCTTGGAATCTACAGCCCATCCCTCGATGAAAAAGGTAACTGCATCGCAGGCAGACCTGTTCTGGAACATCTTTCAAAAGAACTGAAACTTCACATATTCGAACGCCAGAGTACAATCGTAGACTAGACTCGTTCCGACAACTACATCAAAAAATAAAGAAGGTCATCTTTTATAAGATGACCTTTTCTTATTTCTCTTTCCCAAAGAGCACTGCTTCGGTGCGCTTTGCCCTTTATGCCAGGCTGAATGCCGGCCAATATGTAAGCAACAGATAAGCTGTAATTGTCATTGAAATAATAACGAATATCGTCATCTTCCAACCTTCCTTCAGCATGTACTTCGGTGACAGTCCATGTCCTACAGGAATAGCTCTGATTGATGTAGGCAGCATGTATGACAAGTTTACACCGATAGATGCGATATAAATCCACGGAATTGGATTGAGTCCGATACCCTGAACGATGGAAATAACGATTGGAATAGCTACTGCAGCTGTTGCAGTGTTTGATGTTACGTCTGACATAAGCAGTGTTACAGTGATGATGATAAATACAGTCATCAGTCCGCCTGTCAGTCCCATGTTTGAAACTGCATCACCGATGTTCTGTGCAGCACCTGTGTTACTGATCAGTGTACCTGCAGCAAGACCGCCGGCGAAGATGTAGAGCAGATCCCAGATAATTTTCTTCTGAGCTGACTTCCATGTCATTACGCTCTTTCCTTCTTTATTAACGAGAAGGAATGCGATGATACCACAGATGATGAATGCATATGCAGGCTTCAGACCAGGCAGCAGATCCTGATAAAGGGATCTTGTGAAGGCCAGAATTGTAGCAACAGCGAAGAGCACCAGTGACCACTTTTCTTCCATCTTCATAGGTGGCATTTTCTTGTATTCCTGAATGAAGAAGTCTCTTGATCCGCCAAGGCTTTCGTCCTTCTTAACGTCTCTGAGCATGAACAGGATATTTACAACTACCAGTACGATAACAATTGGCAGGAACTTGATTACCCAGTGCATGAAGATATATTCTTCGCCTGTAAGCTGCTGGATATAATCAACTGTTACCAGGTTCATAGCTCCACCCAGAGGTGTCGCGATACCGCCGAGACCTGCTGCATAAGCGATTGTAAGCAACAGTTTGGAACCGATACGGCTGTTGGCAATATCTCCTTCTCCGATATATGTAAGCATAGCAACTGCGATAGGTGTCATCGTTGCACATACTACTGCATTTGGCAGTACTGATGAAAGTGCAGCTGATAAAATGAACCAGAAGATAATCTGATGTCTCAGGTTGTCTCCGATGAAGCCCAGAAATCTTGCAGCGATACGCTTGTCCAGTCCTGTTTCTTCCCATGATACTGTGATGATGGATGCACCCAGCAACAGAAGGATAGTTTCTGATGCATAGTTTGAGATAACTGCATTCATGTCAGTCAGCTGGCAAATGGCATTGACAGCGATTGGCAGGAATCCTGTTACGGCATAGTCGATAGGTGCTGTGATCCACCAGTATGCCATCCACGCGATTGTTCCGATTGCTGCTCTTGCTGCGAATGTAGTAAATACTGCTTCAGGAAGCAAGAATCCACAAACCAGGAACAAAGCAGGACCAATGATTAAATTAATTATTCTTTTACGATCCATTTGTATAAACTCCTTAAACTATCTCCGGGAATAAAAACTCCCGAATCACAAAATTTACCTTTTGCAACTCGGGTAGTTTATCATACTAATATTTGGATGTAAATAACTATAAGCTTATACTTATATAACTTATATTTTATATAATGTTTCGATTCTGATTGTCAACATTCCACTCGTCTCGACATAGACTATGCTCTTTCGACGTCCTGTTATCAACGGCTATGCTCTTTCTTCCGGTAAGAAGTGCTTGATCAGATGATCTTCCAGCGCCTCGATTACCTTCATGAAATCACGTTCCTTTACAGCCTCTAGAATAGCCTTATGCTCTACGATACTATTCTCATAAGCCGCGTCAGTCAGTGACGTTGAGAAATACAGCAAGCTAGCCAAATTTTCGAAGTCCTTCATAATAAGGTCGTTTTCTGTAAGCATCACGATTTCCTTATCAAAGTCCATCGCCAGCCAATATCTGTCCTTTAATGAAATCTGCTCGTGATTGTCACACTGCTTCGCATAGGCCTTCTCAAGATTAGCTTCCATTTCATCCACTTTATCCATCTTGAAGCAAAGTCTCGCCGCTCCAATCAGCAGTGCCACCAGCGCAGCATCCACCTGCTGCAACAAATTCTCATCCAGCTCAACCACCTTGTACTTGGAGTTGGCCACAATAGTGAGCAAATCCTCCTTGGCCAGCATTGCCAGCGCCTCTCTGATAGGTGAATTGCTGACACCCAGTTCCTCAGAAAGCTTTGTTATATTCAACACAGAACCCGGCGCATATTCACGTCTTATGATTCTGCTTCTTATCTCTTCATAGACCTGTTCTTTGATAGACTTTTTTACAATAGCCATCTGAAACCTCCAAATCAATTCTATAATTTAAGTCTATTATCTTTCACACCCTTTGTCAATTATCTTTCACCATCTTTATCGATGGCTCAATTCCCCATTTTCCACCCGCAATTGACCCAATAAGTGTACTCATTCCACATCTTCACCACCATACCCTATATCATTGTGGAATACGCCCCATTTCTATCCTTTCTCGCATCCCCAATTCCACTTTTTCTTAACAAAACATCCCTAATCGCGGAATTTGACACCAAATAACCTCATTAATTCCACAATTCAACTTACCCTCAGCAACTATTTGCGGAATCACCTACAATAATATCAACAAAACTCCCTCAAATTCCACTTCTTAGGTCACGTTTCTCTTCCTATGTGGAATCATTCCGCAAAACTGCACTTAATTCCTCTCCTCTGAGGATTCTTCGCTCTGACTGACAACAAGATGACGCCTATCCATGCAAAGTTGCACCTAATGGTTCGTCCCGGGGGAATCGCGCTGTAAGCGGGCGCCCCAACTACGCCCGGCTTGCAGCTATAAGGCGAATTCACACGGTAGACGAACCCCAGCCGTTCAAGAGAGAGCGGCTGGGCCACTAAACCAAGAATCTTCTATAAATCATTTCTAATGTTTCCGCGTTCTCCAAATCCTCTTCATAGGTACATATCAAATTATCATGTTGGACATACCCAATCTTCCTATATTCATTTATCCTCGCAACCATTTTATTAAAATATTCCACTTTGTCCATCAAGCCACAATGTTCCCAAATCGCTGTCTTCCCATCAGAACGTAATACCATAAAGTCCGGATATATCAAATGCCCATTAATCTCAAGTTCCGGTTCATATATATATACCAATCCTTTCGACTCAAGAAACTCTCCTATAAATCTTTCGGATTTTGATCTTGTAACAACATTATCGCCTGTCACAAAACGTAAATACTCTTTCCTATGAGGATTGTGCGAATGTCTTTTCTTTCGCCAGTTTAATTCTTCTTTTGAATAATTAAAATCCAAGTTTCCTATCGCTGACAGCCAAGTTTTAACCTCCTCAATCTTATCTCTATCAATTCCACTTATTTTCTCACATGCTTGCTTTAAAACTGCAACTTCTTGCTCAATTAATCTTATCTTCTCCTTCAGTAAAACCTTTCTGGCTAAACTATTCGCTCGATCCTTATCTCTGGTTATACCCTTTCGCTTACCATCAATATTCTCAATAAAAAATGTAGTCCCATTCTTCTTCCGAATATTTAATTTCCCTCCACCAATAGCTTCCATCTCATCTTGCAAAACCCTCAACTCTCGTTCCTTCCTAGCCAGCAGTTCATTCAAATTCATTTCAATCATCCCAATGCCTCCTTTTTAATTGGTAAATTTTACCATCTAGTTTGTGTCCTTGTCAATAATTCATCCCCTTCTCAATGCAATAAAAAATCTCACCGATTTACTCGGTGAGATTTATTTTTTTAGTCTTCTTTTCTTCTAAAGAAGAGTGTTCCTGCTGCTGTAAGCATTGCCATCATTGCTGCGAATCCATAAGCCCAAGGCTGTGAATCGTCTCCAGTATCTGCAAAGTCATCAAGTTCATCAGGATTGATTGTATTGGTAATAGTCATATCCTCAATGTCTGTGATGTAGCCGTCTACCGGTTCTTCAGAAATAGTATAAACTATTTCTTCGCCATCAGCATATTTAGGGAGTTCTGAGAATGTATGTCTCCACTTATCTTCTTCGGTGATCTGTACTGTCTGTACAATTTCTCCGTCAGCATGGAGATATACAGTTATTTCTGCAGGTCTCTTGTCGTACTTGTCATGCTTATCTTTCCAGTTCTTATAAACTGTGAGTTCAGTTGTTTCAGGAACGTGACTGTTAGTCAGTAATGTTATAGTACCGTTTTCAGCTGTGCCTGTAAGTTCATACTTTTCTACGTCAGCTTCTGTCCATGTGTAGACAATCTTTTCTCCTGCTTTATATACAGGCAGATTTTCTACTGTTGCACTCCACTGATTTTCTTCACTCAGAGTTACTGTTTCAACATCTTCTATGCCATTGCTGAGAGTAACTGTCAGGTTTTCAGGTCTCTTGCCATCCTGATTATCTGCATCATCCCAGATCTTAGTTACTGTAGCTTCTCTTACTTCAGGCTCGTAGCTGTTAGTCAGAGTAGTTACTGTACCTTCTGATGAAGTTGTTGTAAGTGCATATCCTTCCGACAATCCTTCTTCATCTTCTGTCCATGTGTAGATGATTTCCTTACCGGCATCCTTATACTTAGGCAGGTTTTCTATTGTTGCTGTCCACTGATTGTCTTCACTCAGTGTTACTGTTTCGATGCTATCCACACCATTACTGAGGGTTACTGTCAAGCCAGCCGGTCTTCTACCGTCCTGATTATCTGCATCATCCCATACCTTCTTAACTGTTGCTGTAGTTTCTTCAGGTGTATGAGTGTTAGTCAGGGTAGTCACTGTGCCATTTACTGATGTGTCAGTAAGCTCATAACCGTCAGTCAAGCCTTCTTCTGTCCAAGTATATTCGATTTCTTTTCCATCGGCATACTTAGGCAGATCGGTTACTGTAGCTGTCCAGTTGTTTCCTTCATTCAGAATTACTTCTTCTCCATTGCTGAGCTTCACTGTCAGGCTAGCAGGTCTGATTCCATCCTGGTTATCAGCATCATCCCATCTCTTAGTTACTGTTGCTGCAGTTTCTTCAGGTATATGCTTGTTTGTCAGCGTTGTTACTGTACCTTTATCAACAACACCGGTAAGTTCATAGCCTTCTATTCTAGCTTCTGTCCAAGTGTAGTCGATCTTTTCACCTGCTTTATATACAGGCAGGTTTTCAACTGTAGCTGTCCACTCGTTTTCAGCATTCAGAGTTACGGTCTTATCTTCTGTTTCATCTATTCCGTCTTCCAGTGTAACTGTGATGCTTGGTGGTCTGATTCCATCCTGGTTATCAGCATCATCCCATACCTTCTTAACTGTCATTTCAGTCTTTTCAGGTTCATGCTTGTTTGTCAGCGTTGTTACTGTACCTTCCGGTGAAGTTGATGCAAGCTCATAACCTTCTGTGCCTGCTTCCTTCCAAGTGTACTTGATTTCTTTTCCATCAGCATACTTAGGCAGCTTTGTTATTGTTTCAGTCCACTTGTTTTCTTCGTTCAAGGTTACTGTTACAACATCTTTTGTACCATTGTTAAGAGTAACTGTCAGGTTTTCAGGTCTCTTGCCGTCCTGGTTATCAGCATCGTTCCATACCTTCTTAACTGTTACTTCAGTTTCTTCAGGCTCGCGAGTATTAGTAATTGTAGTTATTGTACCGTTTACTGATGTATCAGTAAGCGTATAACCTTCAGGCATTTTGCCTTCTGACCATGTATACTCGATTACCTTACCCTTTTCAAATACAGGTAGATCCTTAACGGTTGCTGTCCACTGATTTTCTTCACTCAGAGTAACTTTTGTTCCATTGCTGAGTGTTACTTCAAGTTCCTTAGGTCTCTTGCCGTCCTGATTATCAGCATCATTCCATACCTTCTTAACGGTTGCTTCTGTTACTTCAGGCTCGTGTGTATTAGTAAGTGTAGTTATTGCACCTTCTAATGTAGTTCCTGTAAGAACATAGCCTTCAGGCAATTTACCTTCTGTCCATGTATAGACAATTTCTTCACCATTAGCGTACTTATGCAGACCACTTACTGTTGCTGTCCACTCGTTCTCTTCATTCAAAGTCACCTTAGTGCCATTGTTGAGTGTTACTTCAAGTTTATCAGGTCTCTTGCCATCCTGGTTTTCAGCGTCATTCCATACCTTCTTAACTGTTACTTCAGTTTCTTCAGGTTCGTGAGTATTAGTAAGTGTAGTTACTGTACCCTTTACTGATGTGTCAGTAAGCGTATAACCTTCAGGCAGTCCTGCTTCTGTCCATGTATATGTGATTTCTTTTCCATCAGCATACTTAGGCAGATCTTTAACTGTTGCTGTTCACTCGTTCGCTTCACTCAAAGTAACCTCTGTTCCATCGCTGAGAGTTACTGTCAGGCTTGTTGGTCTCTTGCCATCCTGGTTTTCAGCGTCATCCCATTCCTTAATTACTGTTGCTTCAGTTTTTTCAGATTCATGAGTATTTGTAAGTGTAGTTACTGTACCATTTACTGATGTGTCAGTAAGCGTATAACCGTCAGTCAAGCCTTCTTCTGTCCATGTATATGCGATTTCTTCTCCATCAGCATACTTAGGCAGACCTGTTACAGTTGCTGTCCACTCGTTTGCTTCATTCAGAGTTACCTTAGTACCATCGCTGAGTGTTACTGTCAGGTTTTCAGGTCTCTTTCCATCCTGGTTTTCAGCCTCATCCCATTCCTTGATCACTGTTGCTTCAGTTTCTTCAGGTTCGTGAGTATTAGTAAGTGTAGTTGTTGTACCCTTTACTGAAGTTCCTGTAAGAACATAGCCTTCAGGCATTTCGCCTTCTGTCCATGTATATGTGATTTCTTTTCCATCAGCATACTTAGGCAGATCCTCAACAGTTGCTGTCCACTTGTTTGCTTCATTCAGAGTTACTGTCTTATCTTCTGTTTCATCTATGCCATCTTTGAGGGTGACTGTGATGCTTGGCGGTCTGATTCCATCTTGATTATCTTCATCATCCCACACTTTCTGGATAGTTGCTTCTGTTAATATGATATCATTTTCAATTTCAGCTTCTATTTCGCCATTGATCTTTGCTGTGTAAGTTGTAGTCGTTATAAATGCATTCTTATTCGCATC
>JAZUBM010000106.1:0-40746 GCA_045638485.1 Lentihominibacter sp.
TGCACTTATCCAGTTAAATATAGTTCCGAAGAAACCGAAGATGAAAATGCTTATTAGCTCTACCACTATGAGTACTACTAGTGAAATAAACAAGCCTCTTCCCAGCTTCGCAAATATATTAGGAAATGCCGTTGCCAGACATGTCATAACAATAAATATGATAGCAGTGATAACTATTGCCTGAAAAACGTGAGTCGTATTGTGCGTTGGCAGGCAAATTGACAGCAATGCACCTAGCGGCAATACCACAAAATTATACCCAATAAAACTTATAAGTGGTTTATCTGATGTTGTAAGAAATATTCCTATTATTGCAGATACAATGTATCCGATTATGAATACCGTCGTATTCATAGCCGTAAAATAGTCACTACAAGTCCCTACTATAATCGCATTAACAATAAACCCATACGCGATACATGCTCCGATCACCAAGTTGTACATTCTTGGCGATAATGTATCTGCTAATCCGCTAGTAAGCCTCAAGTGTTTTCTTTCTTTTAATTTGTCCATCTCAAACCTTCCTTTTTAAAAACCCCGGGGCTATCCCGGGGTTTAAACCTTAGTGTCTATTGATCAATCCAATGTCATTACGATATTGCATTCCTTCGAATGAAATTCTCTTAACGTTATCGAATGCTTTAGCTCTTGCTTCGTCGTGAGTTTTACCCATAGCTGTTACTCCCAGAACTCTTCCGCCGGAAGTAGCTATTGCTTTCATCTCACAATCATCCTCGCATGTTGCGCATTTGCTTCCTTCAGGCATAGGTGCGAACTTAGTGCCGGCATGAAATACCACCACGTCTTCATCCACATCGCCAAGACCTGAGATCAGCTTGCCCTTTTCATAGCTACCTGGATATCCGCCGGATGCCAGAACTACGCATACTGCTCTTTCTTCCTTCCACTTGATTTCCACGTCAGCCAACTTGTTATCACAAACTGCAAGGAAAATGTCGAGAAGGTCGCTGTCCAGTCTCATGAGTACTGACTGAGTTTCAGGGTCGCCAAATCTGTTGTTGAATTCGATTACCTTAGGACCTGCTTCTGACAGCATCAGTCCGATAAAGAGAACTCCCTTGAAATCCAGGCCGTCTTTCTGGAATCCTGCCAGTGTTGGTTCGAGGATCTGTTCTCTAATCTGCTGTTCAACTTCTTCGTTAAAGAGAAGACTTGGTGAATAAGTTCCCATACCCCCTGTGTTAGGGCCCTTGTCGCCGTCAAAGATTCTCTTATAGTCCTGCGCTGATTCCATAGGAACGATAGTATTTTCATCCACAAAGCAAAGCATTGAAGCTTCAACTCCTGTCAGAAATTCTTCTACTACGATCTTATCTGCCGCTGATCCGAAAACCTTATCGCCCATCATTTCTTCGATAGCTGCGATAGCGTCTGCTTCGTTTTCAGGAATAACTACACCCTTACCTGCTGCCAGACCGTCAGCCTTGAGAACCATAGGATATCCGTAAATACCAACGTCAGCCAGTAAGGACTCTTTATCTGTATATTCTTTGTATCCTGCTGTAGGGATGTTATGTCTTGCCAGGAAGCTCTTAGTGAATGACTTGCTAGCTTCCAGCTGAGCACATTTCTTATTAGGTCCGAAAACCTTTATTCCTGCTTCTTCAAGAGCATCTACGATACCCATTGCCAGAGGAACTTCCGGTCCGATAACTGCCAGATCAATGGCATTTTCTTTAGCCCAAGCACAGATACCTTCGATATCTTCTGCTTTGACATCTACGCATACAGCGTCTTTAGCAATCCCGGCATTTCCCGGAGCGCAGTATAATTCATCTACTTTAGGACTCTGCTTAAGCTTCCAGCAAATTGCATGCTCTCTGCCGCCGCTTCCTACTACTAATACTTTCATGTTTACCTCCTTAGTGGTGGAACAATCTCATACCTGAGAAGAACATCACCATACCGTAATCGTTACATGACTGGATAACCAGATCGTCTCTCATTGAGCCACCAGGCTGCGCGATATACTTTACACCGCTTCTGTAAGCTCTGTCGATATTATCGCTGAATGGGAAGAACGCATCTGATGCCAGTGCAACTTCGTCCATCTGTGACAGCCAAGCTTTCTTTTCTTCTCTTGTGAGTGGTTCAGGCTGCTCTGTGAAGAATTTCTGCCACTGTCCGTCGGCCAGAACATCTTCATAGTCATCGCTCATGTATACGTCGATGGCATTGTCTCTGTTAGGTCTACCAACATCTTCTCTGAATGGCAGTTCCAGTACCTTAGGACACTGTCTCAGCAGCCAGTTATCAGCCTTCTGTCCTGCCAATCTTGTGCAGTGAATTCTTGACTGCTGCCCTGCTCCAATACCAATCGCCTGTCCACCCTTCGCATAGCAAACTGAGTTTGACTGAGTGTACTTAAGAGTAATAAGAGCGATAATCAGATCTCTCTTAGCATCTTCTGATATTTCTTTGTTTTCTGTTACGATGTTGCCCAGGAATTCTTCATCGATAGGCATATCGTTTCTACCCTGTTCAAATGTGATACCGAAAACCTGTTTTCTTTCCTGCTTTTCAGGAACATAGTCAGGATCGATTTTGATTACATTATAATTGCCCTTTTTCTTAGTCTTGAGGATTTCAAGAGCTTCAGGTTCAAATCCCGGAGCGATAACTCCATCGGATACTTCAGGCTGAATCAGTTTAGCTGTTGCCACGTCACAAACGTCTGACAGCGAGATGAAATCACCAAATGATGACATTCTGTCAGCACCCCTTGCTCTAGCGTATGCGCATGCCAGAGGGCTGAGTTCAATATTTTCATCTACCCAGTAGATTTTCTTTTCGATTTCTGTCAGAGGCAGACCAACTGCTGCGCCTGCAGGTGAAACGTGCTTAAAAGATGTTGCTGCAGGAAGTCCTGTTGCTTCCTTCAGTTCCTTAACAAGCTGCCATCCGTTGAATGCATCCAAGAAATTGATATATCCCGGTCTGCCGTTAAGAACTTCGATAGGAAGATCTCCGTTTTCAACGAAGATTCTTGAAGGTTTCTGATTAGGATTACATCCGTATTTCAGTTCTAATTCTTTCATTATATTCTCCTTATGCAAAGGGCACTCTTTGGGCGTGCCGGCTTTATTTGTTCTTATTGATAATACGTGATTCGTATTCGCCTGTCTTGATGTCGATATATCTTACGAACAGCGATACCTTATTTTCTTCGTTCAGTGCTTCCCAAACTTTTGCTGTGAAAGTATCGATGTCATCATTTCCAACACCAATCCATCTTGGTTCTCCTTCGAAGGATGGAAGCGGATTTTCATTCTTATTATAAGTATGAATGAATCTGCCTTCTCCCGGAATTGGGTTTTCATAAGCGAATGTATAACGGTTATTTCCATCAGGGTTACCGTTATTGCTCTTCAGAATGGACATAGCGTAGTTGAATTCTCCGCCTTCAATATGCATGATTCCTGAAATTCTAGGAGTGTAGTTAGGGCCATCAGGCTCATACTGTCTTACTCTCAGAGACTGTTCAAAAGTCTGCTGCTTATCCATTCCGTCATAGATAGTATCTGTCTGGTCACCGTTAGTTACGATTGTCTTGTTTCCCAGAACTCTTACAGGAGCATAGATGATGAGGCTTGGATCTTCCAGCTTGGCAGGGTCAAATGCCTGAGTTCTGATGCCTTCGCCATCTTCTACGAAAACTCTGTTACGGGAATTTTCACTTCTTCCCATGATGAAGTAAGCAGTAACTGCTTTTGTTCCATCTTCACTGCGGCCAATCATGATGCCACGGCCGGGATAAGTATTTTCTTTTAAGATATCTGTAAATACTAATTTCTGCATTGTTTATTCCTTTCCGTCCCAACAATATGTGCACAGTTTGCAAGGGTCGATTCCGATAGCTTTCTTAGTGTTTTCCAGAGTCTGGAACTTAAGGCTATCAAACTTCATTTGCTTACGGATAGCTTCAACCATTGCAGCATGTCTTTCTGAACTTGCGTCAACGTATTCATCCAGGATTTCCTGAGTGATTTCTTCGTTTGGCTTGCCTTCCAGCTCGCAAATAGTTCTTCTTGTGATCAAATCCAGGTCGCTGATGGATCTTGAGAAGTTATGGAACTTACATCCAAACAGAAGTGGAGGACATGCAGATCTTACATGAATTTCTTCCGCGCCGTTGTTATGGAGATAGTCAACTGTTTCCATCAGCTGTGTTCCCCTTACGATGGAGTCATCGATGAGAACGAACTTCTTCTTATTAATAAGCTTAAAGATAGGGATAAGCTTCATCTTGGCAACGTGCTCTCTTGCCTTCTGGTTTGACGGCATGAAGCTTCTCTGCCATGTTGGTGTGTATTTGATGAGCGGTCTTGCATATCTGATACGTGATTTATTTCCGTATCCCTGAGCGTGAGGAACACCACTGTCAGGAACGCCTGCGATATAGTCTACATCCATTTCGCCGTCCATTTCAGCAAGCAATTCTCCGTTACGATTACGAACCAGCTCAACGTTCTTTCCTTCATATACTGATGTAGGATATCCAAAGTATGTCCAAAGGAATGAGCAAATTCTCATACCTTCCTGAGGTTCTCCTACAGTCTTTTCTTCTTCAGGTGTGATGTATGCGATTTCTGCAGGACCCAATTCTCTCTTGTATTCATAACCGAGGTTAATGAATGCGAAAGATTCGGAAGCAGCGCAGAAACCTTCTTCACTCTCACCGATAATCAGAGGAGTTCTACCGTACTTATCTCTGGCAGCATAAAGACCTTCATGTGTCAGGATAAGCATTGTTACTGAACCATCAACTTTTTCCTGAACTTTTCTGATGCCATCGATGATGTCTCTGCCTGTAGAAACGATAGCAGCAACCAGTTCTGTATTGTTGATCTTTCCGTGGGACATGGCCATGAACTGGCTCGGTCTGTCCTTCAGAAGTTCTGCGATAAGTTCTTCTTTGTTGTTGATTCTACCAACTGTAGTGATAGCAAAATCTCCATGTCTGCTGTATACAGTCAGAGGCTGAGGATCACCGTCACTGATGGCGCCGATACCCATATTTCCTTCCATTTCTTCGATATCTTCTTCGAATTTACTTCTGAAAGGAGCGTTTTCTATATTATGTATTGAGCGGTTAAATCCGTCTTTTTCCAGAACGCACAAACCACCTCTTTTAGTTCCCAGGTGTGAGTGGTAGTCTGCTCCGAAGAACAGGTCCATAACACAGTCGGTTTTCTTGGCAAATCCTATTACGCCACCCATTAATTGCTACCTTCTTTCTTTAATCTTTCGATTGCGATTTTCAGACCTTCTGCAAGGATTACGTGTTCAACCTTAAGAACTCTTGCTGCCAGATCCTCAGGAGTGTCGCCATCTTCAACAGGTACAGTTCTCTGAAGAATAATTTCTCCCGTGTCAACGCCTTCATCCACGTAATGAACAGTAGCGCCACTTTCCTTTTCACCGCCTGCTATAACAGCGTTATGAACTCTAATTCCATAGAATCCCTTACCGCAGTACTTAGGAATCAGTGAAGGATGAATATTAATGATTCTGTTTCTGTATTCTTTGATAATCTCTTCAGAAAGGACTTTCATGTATCCTGCTAAAACAATCAGCTCCGCTCCGCATTCAGTAAGCTCATTAAGAACGTCAGCCTGTTCTTTTGCTACAGCAGTAGCTACTCCTGCCCTAGCTGCCCTTTCCAATGCAAAGGCGCCCTCTTTGCTGGAAATAACTTTTACAAGTTCCACCTGAGGAAGCTCTCCGCTTGCTACTTTATCGATTATGGCCTGCAGGTTGGTGCCGCCTCCGGACACCAACACTGCTACCTTTGTTTTTTTATCCATGGTTTCTCCTTAGATGTTCAGAACTACTCTTTCGCCCTTATCTTCTACGATTTCACCGATGATATTTGCAGTTTCGCCTGCTTCTACGAGAGCCGCCAGTACTGCGTCTGCATCTGCTGCATCTACAACCATCATCATGCCTACGCCCATGTTGTATGTGGAGAACATTTCCTTAGTTTCGATGTTTCCGCACTTCTGGATGTAAGGGAAAATTGCAGGTGGCTGCCATGTTGTAACGTCGATGTCTACTGCAGTTCCTTCAGGAAGGATTCTAGGGATATTTTCATAGAATCCGCCTCCTGTGATGTGTACGATACCGTTAACATCAAACTTAGGCAGTACAGCGTCACATGCGTTAGCATAAATCTTTGTTGGAGTCAGGAGCGCTTCACCGAGAGTCATTCCCAGATCTTCTACATATTCCTTAACGTCCATCTGCATCTTGTCGAAGAATACTTTTCTAACCAGTGAATATCCGTTGCTGTGGATACCGCTTGATGCGATACCGATGATCTTGTTACCTACAGCAACTTTTTCACCTGTGATGATTTTTGGTTTGTCTACGATACCAACGGAGAATCCCGCCATATCGTATTCGCCTTCTGAATAGAAGTCAGGCATTTCTGCTGTTTCGCCGCCTACCAGTGCGCTTCCGCCCTGCTTACATCCGTCAGCGATACCCTTAACGATGTCAGCGATCTTTTCTGCCTTAACTTTTCCTGTTGCTATATAGTCCAGGAAGAACAGTGGCTTAGCGCCCTGACAAAGAACGTCGTTAACGCACATTGCCACGCAGTCGATACCTACTGTGTCATGCTTATCCATAAGGAAAGCGATCTTCAGCTTAGTTCCTACGCCGTCAGTACCGGATACCAGTACAGGCTGTTCCATTCCTTTAACATCCAGGTTGAAAAGGCTTCCGAAGCTGCCCAGTCCTGTGAGTACGTTTTCATTGAAAGTGCCCTTTACGTGTTCCTTCATCAGGGAGACTGCTCTTTCTCCTTCTTTAGTATCAACGCCGGCATCTTTGTAAGTAAGTTTCTTGTCTTCCATTGGTTTTCCTCCCATTTGCTTCAGCCTGTTACTGTGCGGCCTTTTCTGCCTGGAATTCTGCATCCAGTGCTACGATATCTTCTTCCTGCTTTTTCTTGAAATCTTTGATTGCCTGTCTGAGGGCCGGGTCTGCAGCTGACAGAATCTGTACTGCCAGGATTGCTGCGTTTTCTGCTCCGTCGATGGCAACTGTTGCTACAGGAACTCCCTTTGGCATCTGAACTACTGAAAGCAGTGAATCCAGTCCGTCCATTGTGCTGGACTTCATTGGGATTCCGATTACAGGTAGCGGTGTAGTTGCTGCCAGTACGCCTGCCAGATGTGCTGCCTTGCCTGCTGCTGCTATAACGCATCCGAATCCGTTAGCTTCTGCGTTAGCTGCGAATTCTTCAGCCTGCTTAGGTGTTCTGTGAGCTGAGATTATTCTTGTTTCATATTCTACGCCAAAGCTGTCCAACATTTTTTCTGCTTTCTGAACTACAGGGTAGTCGGACTTGCTTCCCATGATGATTGCGACCTTCATATTTTTCTCCTTTTCTTAGGCACGGCGCCGAAGCGCCGACCTTTCCATCTTACTTAAAATACTTCACGCCGGATTCGAAGATTTTCTGATCCTTTTCTCCGATAACGTTTCTGTACAGATTCTTACCGATTCTTTCTGAGTGTCCCATCTTACCGAATACTCTGCCGTCAGGTGATGTGATACCTTCGATTGCCAGTACGGATCCGTTAGGGTTGAATGCGATATCCATTGATGGGTTACCGTCGAAGTCAACGTACTGAGTTGCAACCTGTCCGTTTGCCATCAGTTCTGCAGCCTGTTCAGGTGTTGCGATGAATCTACCTTCACCGTGTGAAATAGGAACTGTGAATACATCTCCTGCTTCTACGCCTGCCAGCCATGGTGATTTAACTGATGTGATGCCTGTTCTTACGAGGCTTGACTGGTGCCTGTTGATAACGTTGTATGTCAGAGTTGGGCTGTTGTCTTCCATATCTCTGATTTCGCCGTAAGGAACGAGACCCAGCTTGATCAATGCCTGGAATCCGTTACAGATACCCAGCATGAGACCATCTCTGTTTTCCAGCAGGTCAGTTACAGCTTCTTTGATTGCAGGGTTTCTGAATACTGCAGTGATGAACTTGGCTGATCCGTCCGGTTCGTCTCCGCCTGAGAATCCTCCAGGAATCATGATAATCTGGCTTTCTCTGATCTTCTTTTCCAGCTGTTCGATTGATTCTTCCAGCTGAGCTGTTGTCAGGTTTCTGATGATATGGATATCAGCTTCAGCTCCTGCTCTTCTGAATGCTCTTGCCGAGTCAACTTCACAGTTTGTTGCAGGGAATGCCGGAATTACTACCTTTGGCTTAGCAATCTGAATCTTAGGACCTGCACTGTTTCTATCTGTATAAAGTGTTCTTGGCACTTCTGTCTTATCAACAACGTTCTTGTATTCTGAAGTTCTTACAGGGAATACGCTTTCAATTGGCTGCTGCCACTTAACTGTGATAGCTGAAACAGCTTCGGCTTCACCGTTGATAGTCAGCTTACCGTCTGCTGTAGTAGTACCGATTTCTGCATAAAGAGCACCGTCCATGATTCTATCGATATCCCCATCAGCAGGAACTTCTACCAGCAGTGATCCGTACATAGGTGAAAGGATGTCTCCCTGCACTTCTACGTTAGCGCCGATTCCGTTACCAACTGCCATCTTAACGAGAGTCATGTAAAGTCCTCCGCGTCCGATAGTGTTAGCTGCCAGAAGCTTTCCTGTTGCTGCCAGTTCTCTAACCTTCAACAGGTTCTTTCTGTAGCTTTCGAAGTCGATAACTCCATTCTTATCTATTGGTGTAGTCAGAACAACCAGTTTGCTGTCTGTCTTCTTGAATTCTGTTGAAACAACTTCGCCTGCGTCGATAGTTGTGATGGCAAATGATGCCAGTGTTGGTGGAACGTCGATGTCCATGAATGTTCCGGACATACTGTCCTTGCCACCGATTGCCGGGATTTCCAGTTCCTTCTGAACTCTCAGTGCTCCCAGCAGAGCTGCCATTGGCTTACCCCATCTTGAAGCATCTTCACCCAGCTTTTCGAAGTATTCCTGGAATGTAAGTCTTACTGTTCTGTAGTCTCCACCCATTGCAGCAATTTTAGTTACTGAATCAACTACTGCGTAGAGTGCTCCGTGGAATGGGCTCTTAGTTGCCAGTTCAGGATCAAATCCGTATGCCATGATAGTCGCTGTATCTGTTTCGCCGTGAACTACAGGCAGCTTAGCAGCCATACCTGCAGCAGGTGACAGCTGATATTTACCACCCAGTGGCATCAGAACTGTAGCAGCTCCGATAGTTGAGTCAAATCTTTCGATGAGACCCTTCTTGCTGCAGCAGTTCAGGTCAACCAGCAGTTCTTCCTTAGTCTTTGTTTCCTTCATGATGTCTGCGATATCTGTATCAGCAGTGTATGGTGAAGCCGCAGCGTGCGCCTTTGCAAACTGCTGTGCACCGTTTGTGTTGAGGAAGTCTCTTGAGAGATCCAGGATGCACTTGCCTCTCCAGTACATTCTTACTCTGTTTGTATCTGTTACTTCTGCAACCTGTGTTGCCTCAAGGTTTTCTTCTGCAGCATATCCCATGAATTCTTCAGCCTTGTCAGCAGCAACAACTACTGCCATTCTTTCCTGAGATTCTGAGATTGCCAGTTCTGTTCCGTCGAGACCATCGTACTTCTTAGGAACCAGATCCAGATTGATTTCAAGTCCGTCAGCCAGTTCGCCGATAGCAACTGAAACACCGCCTGCTCCGAAGTCGTTACATCTCTTAATAAGAGTTGCAACTTCTTTTCTTCTGAACATTCTCTGGATATTTCTTTCTACAGGAGGGTTACCCTTCTGAACTTCTGCTCCGCACTGGTTGATGGAGTCTTCTGTATGTTCTTTGGATGAGCCTGTTGCTCCGCCGCATCCGTCACGACCTGTTCTGCCACCTACGAGGATGATAACGTCGCCCTTTGCAGGAACCTTACGGATAACGTGATCTGCAGGAGCAGCACCTACTACCGCACCGATTTCCATTCTCTTAGCAACGTAATTTTCATGGTAAACTTCGTCAACCTGACCTGTAGCAAGACCGATCTGGTTTCCGTATGATGAATAGCCTGCAGCTGCTTCCTGAGTGATCTTTCTCTGAGGGAGCTTACCTGCCAGAGTTTCTTCGATTGGCTTTCTAGGGTCAGCCGCACCGGTAACTCTCATTGCCTGGTATACATATACTCTTCCTGAAAGCGGGTCTCTGATAGCTCCGCCCAGGCATGTTGCTGCGCCACCGAAAGGTTCGATTTCTGTTGGGTGGTTGTGAGTTTCGTTCTTGAACATAACCAGCCAATCTTCTTCCTTACCGTCAATCTTAGCTTTTACCTTGATGCTGCATGCGTTGATTTCTTCTGATTCATCCAGATTATCAACTTTGTCATATTTCTTCAGGTACTTAGTTCCGATACAAGCCATATCCATCAGGCACAGATTCTTTTCTCTTTCGCCGTAAACATCAGCTCTCATTGCCATGTACTGATCGAATGCATCCTTAACCAGCTGTCCGTAAGGGCTGTCTTCGAAAGTAACTTCTTCGAGAGTTGTGTTGAATGTAGTATGTCTGCAGTGATCGGACCAATATGTATCAACTACCTTCAGTTCTGTGAGGGTAGGATCTCTGTCTTCGTCTTCTCTGTAGTAGTTCTGGATAAGGGCGATGTCTGCACTACTCATTGCAAAGCCCATTTCTTTTCTGTATGTTTCCAGTGCCTGTTCGTCCATTGCTCTGAATCCTTCGATGATAGCAACATCGTCAGGTACCGTAGTTTCCATTTCCAGATTTTCAGGTTTTTCCATTGCTGCGATCTGTGAGTCAACAGGGTTTACGCAATAGCCTCTAACTGCTTCTGCCTGCGCTTCTGTAAGATCGCCTTCGAGAACGATTACTCTTGCAAATTTTACAGTAGCCTCTGCTTCTGCGTTCATCAGCTTAATACACTGAGCCGCAGAGTCTGCTCTCTGGTCATACTGACCCGGCAAATATTCTACTGCAAAATAAATAGCAGAACACACATCATCAGGCATGGTTTCTTCATATACCACGTCTATTGCAGGTTCTGCGAATACTGAAAACTTAGCCGCTTCATATGTAGCGTCATCAATTCCGTCTACGTCATAACGGTTTAATACTCTTACTGCTGTCAGGCCTTCAAGGTGGAGGTTTTCTTTCACATCATTGAAGAGTGATGAAGCTTCCACATCAAATCCTTTTTTCTTTTCAACGTAAATTCTTCTTACCATGAATAATCGTCCTTTCTGATTTAATATATTAAAACGTACTCAATGCGCTAAAATCTCACTATAATGTTAGCACTTTCGACAGATTTTAGCAACAATTATTGTAGGTAAATCTTTGAAATTTGAACGTTCTACGAACATTATATTCTGCTCCTTATATAATCGTTCGTAAAACAAAACGCTCGGTCCCCCGAGCGCTCATTATTGTCTGTAATTGTTAGTATTTTTAGAAAATACTCAAATATCTTTCCCCCGTATCAGGAAGGATAAGAACTATTCTTTTCCCCGCATTTTCTTCTCTTGCAGCAACCTGTCCTGCAGCATAAACTGCTGCTCCCGACGATACGCCTACCAACAGTCCTTCTGTACAAGCGATGTCTTTCATAGTATTCAATGCATCATCATCCGAAACGGTCACAATCTCATCGATCACATCACGATCCAGTGCTTCAGGAATGAAGTTTGCTCCTATTCCCTGAATTTTGTGAGGACCGGCCTTACCTTCCGAAAGAAGTGGTGATGCTGCAGGTTCAACTGCAACAACTTTG
This sequence comes from Lentihominibacter sp., assembly GCA_045638485.1. Taxonomy (GTDB): domain Bacteria; phylum Bacillota; class Clostridia; order Peptostreptococcales; family Anaerovoracaceae; genus Lentihominibacter. The sequence goes on from JAZUBM010000106.1 coordinate 11,758, forward strand.
ATTTCAGAATTCTTTTCTTTGAGATATCTTCCGATTCCGGAGACTGTCCCTCCGGTACCGAATGCCGATACGAGAATGTCCACCTGCCCATCTGTATCTTTCCAGATTTCAGGCCCTGTAGTTTCATAGTGAGCCTGCGGATTTGCAGGGTTTTCAAACTGTCCTGCGATAATTGCCCCGGGGATTTCTTTAACCAATTCATTGGCTTTATCAACACTTCCCTGCATGCCGAGAGCCTTGTCAGTCAGCACCAGTTCAGCTCCAAGAGCCGCTAAAAGCATACGTCTTTCTACACTCATGCTCTCAGGCATTACCATTATTGCCTTATACCCTCTGGCCGCTGCAGTCATTGCAATTCCAACACCTGTGTTGCCGCTAGTCGGCTCGATGATAGTGCCGCCCGGCTTTAATTTTCCGGACTTTTCCGCATCGATTACCATATTGTATCCAACTCTGTCTTTAACGCTTCCTGCCGGATTGAAAAATTCAACTTTGGCAACCATCTCCGCCTTAGCGCCAAACTTTTCTTCCATCTTGTGAAGTCTAAGAAGAGGTGTTCCACCGATAAGTTCTGTCACTGTATTTTTGATGTTCATATTCTTCTCCTTTGCTCTGAATCGCTTTGTAGTCAATCATTAATCGGCCGCCCTAAAACAGCTCGGCATCAGTCACCGTGCCGTCTTCCAGCGTCAGCATATATCCGTGTCCCGGATCGGGAATCCACTCATAAAAGTTCTTTCTTTCACCCGGGAAAACCTTTTCCATAATCGCGGAAATAGTTCCGCCATGACATACCACTATGGAAAGCGCCTCTTTACCGGAATGTCTCATTGCCAGTTCTTTCAACGCATGACGATTCTTAAGATCTTCAAATCCTGCAGCAATTCTATCGTAAAACCCTCTGATACTTTCTCCATTTGGCGGTGCCAATGTATCGTCTTGAGGGTTTCTCAGCCATTCCTGATATTCTTTTATTTCTTTAAGCTCCTGGTATGTCTTCATCTCGAAATCTCCGAAGTTGATTTCTTTTAAAGATGCCAGCGGAGTAAACTTCCTTTCTCCATATATGAGCTTCAAAGTCTGCTGAGTTCTCTTAAGGTCAGTGGTATAAAAATCCGCACCTTCCCCATCAGGATAAAGGCCTTCAGCCGCCTGCTTTTTCAGCGCTTCAATGCCTTCTTCAGCCAAATCTATATCTGAATGTCCATAGTATAGTTTTCTCTTATTTCCTTCAGTTATTCCATGTCTTATGAGACATATCTTCGACTTCATTATTTGACCTTCTTTCCTATCCCACAAAATACCCTTATAACTTCTTCAGCCTCGCTTGCCAGATACAGCATCACTCTTCCATTCATTTCACGAAAAGCTCTAAGCTCCGCATCCATCGGCACTATGCCTTGAGAAACATCCGTTAAAATCAGGACTTCATCTTGCCATTTTTCTTTATTTTCTCTGAAATAGTCAGCGGCTTCTATACCGTCTCTAACGCACTTAAGTACGAACTTTTCCAAAGCGCACACTGCATCTTTGCTAAAGTCCGGCTCCGCCGTCTCGCTACATTCGAATACTGTTTTTATATCAAAATTTTTCTTTGCATATTCCAGTTTTCCTTGATATGCTCCGCCAAAAATCAGTTTCATTTATTTCTCCTATATTCCAAGAGTTGCTGTTAAAATCGCTGCGGATAAAACTCCGATAGTCTCACTCATTACTATCATATACCCTGCGATATCACCATTCATACCACCAAGCTGTTTTCTGGCATATTCCCCTGCCGTATAAGCCGCCAAGGACACTATGCATATCACAGCGATATGGCATATTGTAAACGCCAAGCCATCTGCACTTTCTCTAAACACATTGTATATAATTAAAAGAGGTATAATCAGAGCAAGGTTTAGCGCACTTTGTTCTCTTGCCTTTTTCTTTTTCATTTCACCGGGCTCGAGTGTCAGACTTGCATCTTCATCAAGGTCAACATACTGACTCGTCTTCATCGGCGGTTTTCTGAGCACAGCATCTGCACTAAACGCTCTCGAAATTATCATAATCACAACCAGTATTGATGCCCTCTGCAAGCTGAACTCATCTGCCAGCGTCATCACAGATGCCGCAAAAGTCAATGACATCAGCATCACACTGATTACCGCGAAAGCCCCTACATCTGAGGCCTTTAATATTCTTTGTCTTTCTTCAAGTTCAGGGCGTCTTGATAATATGGCATCACTACAGTCCATGAATCCATCAAGATGGATGAATCCATTGGCAATGAAATATAATGCCGTTAAAACGGCTCCCGTAAGTATGGCCGGCGCACCTATAACATCCAGTAGCCACCATACTACGCAAACTATTACGGCCAGCATCATACCAACCAGCGGAAGCATTGCCAGCATTGCCTTTCTGGATTCTTCATGCCATTTATGATATGGACAAGGAACCGCGCTGAAGTTGCCCCATGCCATCAGAAATCCTCTTATGTATTTTTTCATTTCCATCGCTCCTCTGTGCCGTAGGCGATTTCTATAACTTCTTCACATATTTCAGCAAGGGCTCTGTCTGCTGCCGCAAGACCTTTTCTATATGCCTCTACTGTTTCTCCGTAAAACTCCGCGTCTCCGTATATAAAATCAGATACAAAAACTGTATTTCCTGTTCCTGCTGCAAATTCCAGAACGTCTCTTTTCACGCGTTCAGGTGCTTCTTCGTCTATGTTTCCTTGATCGTCGAACATTTCGTTATCAAGAAGAGCTGTTACGCTATCCATAAGAAAAACACCATTCTTATCCACCTTATCATTATGCAAAATCTCAGTCAGCGACAATCCCTGTTCTATGGTTTCAAAGCCCCAGCCATCTCTTTCGGAAATATGCCTTTTTATTCGGGCTCTGTCTTCATCATCATGAGGTATCATCGTTGCAATATAGTAAAGAGGCACGCCAAGTGAATCAGCCATTTCTTTAGCTCTGCGCTGAGCATAATATGATTTGCCGTTTTTGCATCCGCCACTTATAAATATGTTCATATGACAGCCTCCTCCCTTTAAATAATGATTATGCGTTCATTATATCACATCTTTTCTTTGTACAATGTACAAATTCACACCTTTGAATTGTAACTTTAAACACTTGTAATATTTCCCGCAAAAGATATAATTAAACTACAATCAGCCATCGAATGAAATTGACACAAACGACAATCAATAATTTTAAATATGTGTTTATAGGAGGATACTATGGCTTTTAAATTTGATGTGGAAGCAATAAGAGACCAGTTCCCTGCATGCGATCTTCAGATTAACGGAACACCAATCGCATATCTGGACGGACCGGGAGGAACTCAGGTACCTTACAGCGTACTGGACGCTATCACAGGCTATATGATTTATGACAACGCCAACGAAGACGGAAACTTCAGAGCGGGCCTTAAGCAGGGAGACATTGAAATAGCTGCAAGACAGGCTGCTGCAGATTTTCTTGGCTGTGACGTTGACGAAGTAGGTTACAACTGCTCATCAACTCAGAACAACTATAACCTGGCAGCTAATATTTCAAAAGAATTCAAAGAAGGCGATGAAATCATCGTTACTCAGATAGACCATCAGTGCAACATCCAGCCTTGGAGATCACTGGCTAGATACGGTTGTGTTATCAAGGAGGTAAGACTCGATCCTGAAACTCAGCAGCTGGATTTCGAAGATTACAAAGCAAAACTCAGCGATAAGACTAAGCTGGTAGCAGTTAACTGGGCTGCCAATGGAATTGGAACAATTACAGATGTTAAGAAATTCATCGACGAAGCTCACAAAGTTGGAGCTTTTACAGTAATCGACGCAGTACACTATGCAGCACACCTGCCTATCGATGTTAAGGCTATCGACACTGACTGCCTCGTATGTTCCCCTTATAAGTGGTTCGGACCTCACATGGGCCTGATCTACCTGAAGAAGGAACACCTCGACCGTCTCGAAATCAACAACGCAGGCGCACCTGATATTGCTGAAGGCGCTAGACAGTTCCATATGGGAACTCCACAGTACGAACACCTGCGCGGATGCGAAGCTGCAGTAGACTTCATCGCTTCCATCGGTGAAAAATACATAGAATACTTCGAAGAAGAAACTAAGGACCTCGAAGGTAGAAGAAAGTACGTAGTTGCCGGCATGCTGGCTATCGATGCTTACGAAGAGCCTCTGGGAACTAAACTGAGAATGGGCCTGAGAAGAATTCCGGGCGTTAACGTATACGGTCCTGCTGAAGGACAGCCAAGAACTCCTACAGTAGTATTCACTATGGATAACTACTCCAACGATTTCGTTGCTAAGGTTCTGGGATCAAAGGCTATCAACTGCTGGAACGGAGACTTCTATGCCATCGAAACAATGAAGGCATTAAACCTTCCTGACGGCGTAGTTAGACTCGGCCTTGCTCCTTACTGCACAGAAGGAGATATCGACAGAACTCTGTCAACAATCGCTTCTATTGCTGCAGGCGAATACGACGGATATGAACCTGTAATCGACTAATCAACACTAGGCATAAACATCTTTAAATCACCTTATAAATTATGAAAGGGAGACTAAAAACAGTCTCCCTTTCTAATTTCATCTAAGTAGTCATCATTTATTTCTGCTTCTTCAAAAGTCGCCATGTTTCTCATTACATCACATGCGCCTTTTATTACTTCAAAAGCGATCGGACATCCGCTACCTTCGCCCAGTCTCATCCCAAGCTCAAGAAATGGCTTCAGCCCAAGAGTCTCCACTGCTAACTCATATCCTTTTTCCCAGGACTTATGAGATGCGAACATGTAATTCACAGATTTCGGCGCCATCACATAAGCTGTTAGTGCTGCCACCACCGAAATATATCCGTCTATAACCACAGGAATCTTATTTGCCGCCGCACCTAAGAACGCACCTGCCATAGCGCAGATGTCAAACCCTCCCATGAGAGCCAGTATATCTATCATACCATCAATAGCTTCCGGATTGGTTTCTGCTATGCCGTCATCACCGAGCATTCCCAGTATCCCGCCCTTTGCACGCCACTCAGCAGTCACTTCATCAACAATCTCTTTTTTTCTAGCGAAGCTTTTATCATTGATACCGCCGCCTTTACCGCAGGTTTCATCACTATCTTTTCCGGTAACAGCAGACAGCACTGCTGCACTTGTGGTAGTATTACCAATACCCATCTCGCCGATTCCCATAATGTCATAACCTGCATTCTTCACAGCATCAGCCATCTCTATACCAACTTTTATACAGCGAACAGCTTCTTCTCTGCTCATGGCAGGTCCTTTTGCCAGATTATCAGTGCCGGGTCTTATGCTCCTGTTTATTATCCTTCTTGTATTCCAAAGAGGCACCTTATCATAAAGCTCCGTAGGAATATTATGCTTAACTCCCATGTCTACAATAAGAAGTTCGCTTCCAAAACTTTCCGCCAGCACTCCCACGCCTGTAAGTCTTCTTGCAAAATTCACCGTCTGCGCCATCGTCACGCTTTGTGGCGCAGAAGAGATTCCTTCTTCTGCAACGCCGTTATCAGCGCAAAAAACTGCAACGCAACTCCTTTTAATCTCGTTAAATACATTTCCCGTTATCCCTGCCATCTTCACAGAGATATCCTCAAGCCCACCGAGACTTCTCGGAGGTTTCGCCAGCGTTTCTTGTCTTGCCATCGCCTGATCTATAGCACCGGCATCCGGAGTTTTTATTTTATTTATCGTTTCCTGGATTTTTTCCATACTGTTTCTCCTAAACCTTTTTCTCTATCCTAAGTAGCCTCGTTTTGCCAGCCATTCCATAGATGACAGTCCTTCAAGACTTTCTATAGTTATGGTAGTGTCCGGAGCACACAACTCAATGGCTTTATCCAAGAATTCTTCCATATCCACTTTGCCTTCAAATATCGGCTTATGCCAGTCATGCGTTCCGTCATTATTGTGGATATGTATATGGCCCAAATAAGGTGCCAGCACTTCAAGCCATTCAAGGACAGAAACTTCGCTTATACACGCTGCATGACCCACATCAAAGCACAGTTTTATGTTAGGATTCTTGATGCGCTCTATCATTTTTTTAATCATATACGGCTCATCATCCATCACATTTTCGACGGTTATTACAAGGTCATCTCTGCCGGCCATCAGCTCTTCCCAAAACTCAACGGATCTGTCCTCATGCCATTCTTTATAGAAAACAAGGGGCACATATCCTGAGTGAACTATCATTTTCGGCGAGCCGTATTTGCCTGCCAGCTCGCATGCCTGTTGCAGCCTTTCCACAGCGAGCGCTCTTGCCTTAGGATCTATTGCTGCCGGAAAAAGTTCGCTAAAAGGCGCATGCAAAACGCACCTATCCGCGTTCGCAAGAATGCCTTTGATCTCAGCCTCAGCTTCTTCGGCTGTTTCTCCATCTATTGCTCTCGGGTCGCAGAACTGGTCCAGTTCAACACCGATTCCGTACTTTTCTATTATTTCTTGGTGATCTGCACAAACAGTTGCTATATATAATCTGTCTTTTATATTTCTATTCATCATATTTTACCTTCAAATCTTCCTATTCTAGTCGTATGATATCACAACAAAGAAAAAGAGTGAATTGAAATCTGCGACAATTTCTATTCACTCTTTCCATTTAGTAATTATATAGGGTTTCCTTGCGGCTTTACACACCACTTTATCTAACTACTATAATAAACCGCCTTTTCCCAATATTCAATTGTAAATAAGCAAAAGAAATATCTGATATTTTGTAAAAAATACAAATTATTAACCTATTTTATAAGTTTTCTTGATGGTATAATGTATACATGAACAAAAAGGAGGATTTAACATGCCGACGGTTGCAAACCTTTTATCAAAACCCATGTTCAGCGAATTTCGTGTCATTTCAGGAAAAAACGGGCTTAATAACAAAGTTACCAGCGCCGGCTTTTTCGAATGGGAACAAGATAGCCAAATAACCAGGTCCTTTAACAAAGGTGAATTTGTTATAACAACTCTCTCATCGTTAAAAGACGATACGGCCGCTGTGGAAAAATCATTAAAGCTACTTATCAATAACAATGTGGCCGCCATTGCCATTAAAGACATATATTACAAAGACTTATCTGATGATATCAAAGAATACTCTAACAAGCGTTCCGTCCCTATAATGTTTTTCACAGATACTTATATTGACGAAATTCTCTACGCCGTAAAGAACGAAACATTAAATAGTTTGTATACGTCTTTCAACGAGATCGTCATAGATTCTCTCATGTCAAACGATAACTTAGATAATTGGGAAAAGGAAAATCTGCTTCGTAAGATAAATCCATTTTTCCTTTCAGGTTCCATGATGTGTGCATATATATCAAACGATACCGATACCACATCTATTTCTCAGGAAGCCCTTTCCCTTTATAATGAGGTTCTTCTTGATAATGGAGTTGATATCCCCGAAAAAATGGACGGTGCCGAATTTGTATATTCTTTCATCGCATATAAACGCGGAATTTTCTTGGTGGTAACATCAAATGCGTCAAGTGTAGGTATCCTTAAAAAGTACAGAGACCATCTTATAGACACACTTGAGAAAAATGAGAATTTAAATAACACTTGTATCGGTGTCAGTGAATATATTATTGGTGTTGAAAATGTAAGCTCCATGCTCATAAATGCAACTTTCGCCAATGCCAGCTGCATTTTGGACAACATAAAAATAGTCCCTATCGAAAAGGCACCGTTTGACCATATTGTGTTCAAAGAAAGCTATTTGTCGGGGTCAAATCTTTATTACGAGCAGATAATAGAGAGACTTTCAGAGACCAGTAGCCAGCGTTCGCCTCTATTGGAAACACTCATTACCCTCATATCGTGTAATGGCAATGTTGACATGACTGCACAGAAAATGTTCCAGCACAAGAACACCATTCGATATAGGATGAATAAGCTCAAAACCATATTCGCCGCCGACAACGATATGGAGTTTACCGGCAAACTGTATTTTTTCTCAAGAATACATTTTTCAAAGCCGTTTTTAGATGTTTTTTTCCATAATGATTAGCGCTGATTTGTTTCAATTTATTTGGCAACATACTGCTATTTTGATATAATAGTCAATATATGTGTATATAATGAAAGGAGCTTCCTAATGAAAGATAAAATGAAAGGTAATTTAATGTTGCTCACCACAGCAATCATCTGGGGAACAGCATTCGTTGCTCAAAAGGAAGGAATGGATCTTATAGGTCCTATTGCTTTTAACGGAATCCGTACTGTAATAGGTGGTATAATCCTGCTTCCTGTTATATGGTTTATGTCAAAGCTCAATTCAGGCAAAGAAAAAGCTGATGACCGTTCGCCCGAAGAAATCGCCGAAGCTAAAAAAGCAGAAAATAAACTGCTTATCATCGGCGGTATCGTATGCGGTCTTGCTCTGATGCTGGCAGGAAACATCCAGCAAATCGGCCTGTTCTATACAACAGCCGGCAAAGCTGCATTCATCACACCATTTTATGTAATGCTGGTGCCATTGATTGGCTTAATTTTCCTGAGAAAGAGAATACGTCTTGTTGTATGGGCATGTGTATTCGCAGCTATCGTTGGACTTTATCTTCTCTGTATTCCGGCAGAAGGTGGTCTTGGTGGCGTAAATAAGGGCGATGCCATCATGCTGGTATGCGCACTGTTCTTCGCATTACATATTTTAGCAGTGGACTATTTCTCACCAAAGGTGGATGGAGTTAAACTTTCCTGCATACAGTTCTTTGTTGCAGGTATCGTATCTATCATTCTCATCTTCCCACTGGATCCGGCTTTGGGATTCGATATCCCTACATGGTCAAATATCCTGGGATCATGGTTCCCTCTCTGCTATGTAGGCATCATGAGCTGCGGTGTGGCATACACCTTCCAGGTAACAGGTCAGGCATACACAGATCCTACTTCTGCATCAATGATCCTTTCACTGGAATCTGTATTCGGTGTTATTGCCGGCATGGTGTTCCTGGGAGAAGTAATGATTGCAAGAGAAGTTATTGGATGTGTCATCATGTTCGCGGCAATCATTATTGCTCAACTTCCTAGCAAAGAAGAAAGACTTCAGGCTAAGAACTAATGCAAAGGACACACATTTAAAGCCATGGGCTAATGGAAAGGACTCACAAATGATAACAAGAGAAGAAGCTTTTGAACTTTTAAAGAAATATAACAAAGAAGAATTTCACTTATATCACGGCGAGACTGTCGAAGGCGTTATGAGATACTTTGCAGAAAAACTGGGATATGGGGATGAAGTCGATTTTTGGGGATTGGTTGGCCTTCTCCATGATATCGATTTCGAAATGTGGCCTGAAGAGCATTGCATCAAGGCTCCCGAACTGTTAAAGGAAGCCGGCATCGAAGATAGAATGATTAACGCCATCATTTGCCATGCATGGGGAATGTCAGGCGTAGAAAGAGAACCTGAACATGAGATGGAAAAAGTTCTCTTCGCATGCGATGAACTTACAGGACTTATCGGCGCTGCCGCTTTAATGAGACCTTCAAAGAGTGTTCAGGACATGGAAGTAAAATCATTAAAGAAAAAGTTCAAGGACAAGAGATTTGCAGCAGGTTGCAGCAGAGATGTTATAATCCAAGGAGCGGAAATGCTTGGATGGGAACTGGATACGCTTTTTGAAGAAACCATCTTAGCAATGCGTACATGCGAGAAATAGCAAGAGGTAAATATGACACTCAATCTTAAGATTCAAAAGCTAAAGGAAATCTTAACATCATACGATAAAATACTTGTGGCACTGTCAGGAGGCGTTGACAGTGCCTTTATGCTTGCTTTCAGTTATAAGCATTTAGGTCCTGACAAGGTATCAGCCATTACCGCCAACGGCCCTCATTTAGCCCAAGACGAAGTGGATTATGCCGCTAAGTTATGTGAAACTCTGGGTATCTACCACGAAGAAATTGACATGCCTCATATATTGCCAATTATCGAGCCGAACCCACAAGACAGATGTTATCATTGCAAAAAAGAAATATTTACTGTCTTTTGCGAAAAGGCAAAAGATGGCGGATATGTTTTATGCGATGGAACGAATCTTGACGACATGGACGATTACAGACCGGGGCACAAAGCCTTAGAGGAGCTTAATGTAGCAAGCCCACTTAAAGAAGCCGGACTTACTAAAAATGATATTCGCGAGGCTTTACATGAACTTGCTTCCAATTATGAGGATATCAAAACAGCACTCACTCTGCCTAACGGAACGGATATCTGGGACAAACCTGCATTTGCATGCCTGGCATCACGAATTCCATATGGTGAAATTATTACTGTTGAAAAACTCGAAGCAGTATATAAAGCAGAGACTTATCTGAAATCATTGGGATTTACTCAAGTAAGAGTTCGTAATCATGGAGATATCGCACGCATCGAAACAACTGCTGACGAAACGAAAAAATTCTTTAACGAAACTCTTATGGCAGAAATAAACAACAATATTAAAAACTGTGGCTTCAAATATGCCGTTTTGGATTTAGGTGGCTACAAAATGGGAGGAGGCTATCATGGAAAATAAAAAAGATTTCATGGGTGACAAGAAATATACTTACGAAGATTTCCTGGAAATCATCGCTAAACTGAGAGCTCCCGGCGGTTGCCCTTGGGATCAAAAGCAAACCCACGAAAGTCTTAAAGAGTGCCTTTTGGAAGAATCAAACGAGGTTCTTGCGGCTATCGATAGCAGAGATGATGAGAATCTTTGCGAGGAGCTTGGGGATGTTCTGCTTCAGGTGGTAATGCATGCACAGATCGCTGCAGAAGAAGGCAGATTTACCATGGAGGATGTAGTACAAGGTGTGTCTGAAAAAATGGTACGCCGTCACCCACATGTTTTCGGAGACATCAAGGTCAATTCCGTGGAAGAAGGCCTTGATTTGTGGAATGCAATAAAAGCACAAGAAAAAGCGAGGAAATAATCCTCGCTTTCTTTATTTGTTTTAGATTTCTACATTCCATAGTTTCTCTTCATCAATGCCGATATCCACTACATGGATTTTACCACAGTATTGCTCGGCAAACTTTTGAAGATGTACAGGTTTCTTGGCATGGAATGTCAAAGTGAGCTGAGTCCTAACACTATTGGTTTCCACTTCTTTTTCTTCAATAAGATCTCCACCCAGCCCGGACGGTATGTCGAGAGATGCCACCAACACGGGTTTGTCGCCATTTTGCAGTTCCCCGTTTCTTTTCCCAAACTTATTTATGTAGATGGCCGATTTAAGTCCATTGCTTTCAAGCTTCCCCTTAAATCCTGTGCCGTAAATAGCATCAACGATAACATTTGGCGTGCCATCAAGCTCCATCAAGGCCCGATCATTTTCTTTCATGTTTAAGATTTTTATATTTCTGTCTCTCACCAGTTGCAAATTAGTTATAGCATCTTCCGTTTTAGGTTCGCCGTCGACCAGAATTACAGTGATATCATATCCTCTATCATGCATTAATCGAGCTACAACGAAGCCATCGCCTCCATTGTTGCCCTTGCCACAAAATATATAAGCTCTATTACTCTCTTCAGCCGCTGCTACAGGTTTTCCTTGGTACCTGGTAATATTTTCCGAGACCTTCTCAGCAGCCTTCTGCATAATCATTTTGGCCGCACCTAATCCGGCATTTTCCATCATCTGATAATATGATAGTCCGTTCTCATCTGCTCTTCGTTCAAGAACTTTCATTTGGCCGCATGTCACAAAATGTTCACTGCCTACTCTCATAATCTTACTCCATTACTGACAAATCAAGCTGATTATATGATGCCAGGAAGTCAGCCATAACAGCTTTAATTTCTTTGCATCCGCCCACTTTATCCGCCGCCATATTCATAGGCAGAATAGGGTCGTGAAGTGATTTTCTCAGCAAGCACCACCCATCAGGGAAGTTTATTCTAACACCTTCATAGTTAGGTTCTTCCAGTGAAAGTTCAGGTGAATTCTTCACAAACTCAGCCAGATCTTCCAGAACTTTATCACCATAAGGTCCAAAGTCACTGCAAGTAATAGGAATTCTGATTTCTTTTTCATCAGCAGGTTCCTGCAGCTCTTCAATAACGCTATCAAGGGTCTTGCCTTCGGCCTTAAGACGCGCTGCCTTGATAACTATTTTCACTGCTAAATATGCACCATCATCTAAGAAATAGTTCTCTTTGAGGGCTGCATGTCCTGAAGTTTCAATAGCCAGCTGGCTATCAATTCCCTGCTCATTAAGTTCCTTAGACTTGTTGATAACGTTCTTGTATCCTCTCTTGAATCTCAGGTGCTTTAATCCAAGCTTCTCTTCAATAAATGCTGTCAACTGTCTGCTGGTGATACTATCCGTAACGACTGTAGTCCCCGGATGATCTTCAGCAACCAACGCCGCAGCCATAGCAACGATACCGTTTCTTGCGATTTCTCTTCCTCTGCCATCTACAGCTGCAGATCTATCTACGTCCGTATCGAAAATAAGGCCAAAGTCCGCTCCGCTTGAAAGAGTCTTCATGGAAACGGAATGCATTGCATCTTTATTTTCAGGATTAGGTGGGTGATGTGGGAAAGTTCCATCAGGGTCCAGGAACTGACTATCCTTAATATTTGCACCCAAAGGAGCCAGCACATCTCTTGCAAAGAAACCGGCACTGCCGTTTCCGGCATCTACAACGATCTTCATACCTTCCAGAGGTTTTTCACCCTGCTGAACCCCATCGATTATTAATTTTCTTAAATGAGCACAGTACAATGACATGAGATCTGCGCTTTCTGCAGGATAGATTTTCTGTCCATGTCGATGAGTATATCCATCCACATTGGTTGGTTCACCTACAACATCCTTGCCGGATTCATCATCTTCAGCATACGCCAAAATTTCCTTGATGTCAGCCTTATCAAGACCTCCGTCTTCTGTGAAGAACTTGAAACCATTTCTGTTATACGGCAGATGACTTGCTGTAATCATGATTCCACCATCACACTTAAACTCAGGGAATAATGTGGCCATGAACATGGCAGGAGTTGATGCCAGCCCACAATCATATGCGGTTATTCCATAAGGGCCAAAGCCTTCCATCAGTCCATCAAGAAGTCTTTTCCCCGAAATTCTAGGGTCGCGTCCAATGGCGATTTTGATATCTTTTGCCTCTTTGCCCGTTTTCTTACACAGCCAAATGAGAAATCCTCTGGCAATGTCTCTTGCTTCATCTACTGAAAGATTTGGCATTTCTCCCGGAACTCCTGTAAGGGAAATTCCTCTGATGTCGCTTCCGTTTTGTAATTTTTTGTAGTTTTTCATGGTTACATCTCCCGGTTTTAATTAAATGTTTCTGTCTTTTATTAGTTTTTCCAATCGTTCCTGTTGCTCCTGCCTTGGCATTTCATATCCATATTGGTGGAAATCAAGAACATCGGCATCCTTTACTATTTCTTCAAGAGGACTACCCACTTCTGCTTTATTACTATGGTTCTTCACAGCTAAAGCAATTTTTTCTATTTCTTCATCTGCAAAGAGCCCTGTTTCTCTAAGAAAAACTTTTACGGGTTCATAGCCTTCTTCAGCATGACCTGCTTGCTTTCCCGTTATTATTCTGCCATAGTCATGACATGCACAAGCGCAGGCTGCAAGTATAGGATTTACACCTCTTTCTTCCGCAAACAAATACCCTAGCTTAGCACAGCTGGAAATATGTACCCTCTCCCAGTCTCCCGGCTGGTCCCTCTCCGGTATCAGTTTCTCGTACTCGTCTATCTTTTTTAACAGCGCACTCTGAAGTTTTAAAAGTCTGTTCATGTTACGCCTCCTATCTTTATTTTCATTATACCAAATACAACAAAAAATACAATAAAACAGCGCGCCTATTAAGCACGCTGTCTATTGCTTGACTTTCTAATCATCATATCTGTCGTCATATCTATCATCGTCGTCTCTATCGTCGTCATATCTATCGTCATCATCATATCTGTCATCATCGTCATATCTATCGTCCCTGTCATCATCTCTATCTACATAGCTTGCGCCACTGTTTGAGCTGCTTGAACTGTTTGAGCTGCTTGAACTGCTTGAGCTTGCATATCTGTCAACGTCCTTGCTAAGAATCTTTCCGGATGCTCCGCTGATTTCAAACTCATACTCATATCCATTATATCTGATTTCAACATTGTACTCTGCTCTTCCATCATCGTAATCCTTGTAAGCCTTAACTATATTACCGCTTGAGGCTCCTGATACCTGCCCCAATGCAATTGACTTGGCTTTTTCGAGGCTGATTCCTGATGAGCTTGATGAACTTGATGAGCTAGATGAATTTGATGAAGATTTATTCTGATTTGCAGCTGACGGTTGCTGCGATGCGGCCTGTTCCTCTTTCTTCGCTTCTTCCTTAGCCTTCTGCTGTGCATCCAACTTCGCTATGTCTGATGCCTCAGCTCGTTCTTTACTCCTATCGAAAATCTTGCCGTCTTTTGCAGAGATTTCAAAATCGTATTCGAATCCATCATAGATGATTTCTACATCATATTCATCTCTTCCGTCATCTTTATCTTTCTTAAATTTACTGATGTGTGATACATCTGCGCCTTTTACTTCAGACAGCGCGATTTGTTTTGCTTCTGCTTCGCTGATACTTTCCCCGGCTGAAACGTTTACTCCATATAATGATGCTCCTGCAACAACTATCGCCAGTGATACCAGTGCGAGTTTCCATGATTTCTTTGCCATCTCTATATCCTCCTTTTAATAACTATATTTTCTGATTTTCCTTCGCTTTTCTCTTTGTTATGGCTTTATAATAAAGCCTCTACATTAATCCAAAATTATTTCAACATTAAAAGTGGATTAAAATTGTCAAGTTTTCATCAACGCCGGTTCTTGTTCCCTCATTGCATCGAAAGCAACAAAACAGCGTGCCTATTAAGCACGCTGCCAATTATTCAATACCCTTTTATGTTTTGTTTTATGTCCGACAACTACCTCTAGTCATAGTCGTATCTGTCTTCGTAGTCTATTCTATCGATATCCTTGCTCAGGATCTTTCCTGATGCCCCATCAATTTCGAAGTCATACTCGTAACCATCATATCTAACTTCTACATCATACTCCACTCTGCCATCATCATAGTCCTTATAGGCCTTAACGACATCCCCGCTTGATGCTCCTGATACCTGAGCCAGTGCGATTGACTTAGCTTTTTCGAGGCTGATTTCAGATGAGCTTGATGATTCTGAAGAAGCTCTTTCTTGCTCAACTACTACAGGCTCTTTCTGTACCGGCTGCTCGGCTTTCTTTTCAGCTTCTTTCTGCGCGTTGTTCTTTGCTTCAAGTCTAGCTATGTCGGCGAAATCTGCTTTTTCTTTGCTCTGGTCAAAGATTTGTCCATCCTTTGCAGAGATTTCGAAATCGTATTCATATCCGTCGTAGATAATTTCTACATCATATTCTTCTCTGCCGTCGTCCTTATCTTTATTAAATTTGCTGATGTTGGAGATATCTGCTCCAACTACTTCTGACAGTGCAACCTGCTTAGCTTCCGCTTCACTGATACTTTCTCCTGCAGATACATTTACTGCATATACTGATACTCCTGCAACTACGATTGCGATTGCTGCGGCGATTCCGATCTTAAATGATTTCTTTACCATCTCTATATCCTCCTTTTAAATATTGTTTTAATTTTCTTTTTGTTGTTTATTATGGCTTTATAATAAACCTTCTATATTAACCGAAAATTATTTCAACATTAAAAGTGGATTAATTTTGTCAAGTACTGGTTGGAATTTTTATCTGTCGATTTCCCACTGAAGTATGTTGCCAGTTGTCCCATCTACATCGAACTCATATTCAAAGCCGTCATAATATAGACTGCCCTCATATTCAATTCTTCCGTTATCATATTCTCTTTCAAGCTCATATATGTCGGTTTCTGTAGCTCCCGGCACTTTGGCAAGAACAATCGCTTTTACTTTAGCTTCTCCTATATCAGCAGCTTCGCCATCTGTCGAAAGTCCCGCATCATCCA
This sequence comes from Lentihominibacter sp., assembly GCA_045638485.1. Lineage (GTDB taxonomy): Bacteria > Bacillota > Clostridia > Peptostreptococcales > Anaerovoracaceae > Lentihominibacter. The sequence goes on from JAZUBM010000106.1 coordinate 27,795, forward strand.
TAACGTCCTCAGTCACAATATCGGTTTCCGCCTCTAGGTATTCCTTTTCTGCAATATCGTCTCCGCACGCCGAAATGGCAAAGAGCATTATGATTGCAACCATGGTTATAGTCATTTTCTTAAACAATTTCATTATATCTCCTCATCTACCGTATCGAATATCGGCAAGTAAACTTTGAAACAACTTCCCTTGCCAAATGTACTGCTTACTTCTACTCTTCCCCCGTGAGCTTTAACAAGAGCATCTACCATGGAAAGACCTAATCCGGAGCCTTCCTCGGTTCTCGATCCATCTACTCGGTAGAATCGCTCCCATATTTTATCCAAATTTTCTTCAGATATCCCTATACCATCATCAGTTATACTACATACAGCATAACCGCTTTCTTCTTTTGCTTCCAATTTAACGAAGCCATTCTCTTTACCATACTTGATAGCATTTTCCATCAAGTTAAGAAGAACTCTTATTGTCATGGCCTCATCACCTTCGATATGAAGACCTTCCTCTATATTAGTCTCTACTCGAATATTTTTCTGAGAAGCTACTGCTTCTTGTTGCTCAGCTACCATTTGACACATTTCGGTAAAATCGAGTTCTTCTTTATTAAGCTTCAATCTTCCCGAATCGCTTCTTGACAGAGTAAGCAATCTATTAACCAAGTTTGACATTCTTCTGGCCTCTCGTTCTATTACCTCGAGAGCCCTTTCTCTATATTCTTCATCACCCTTTGCATAATCGCTCTGGGAAATTATTACTGCCAAAGGTGTTCTCAATTCATGAGAAACATCTGAAGTAAATTGTTTTTCTTGCTTAAAGGATTTTTCAAGCTTATCAAACATACCGTTGAAAGTTATGGCAAGTTCGTGTATCTCGTCGTTTGTTTCGGTTTCATTATCTTCTAAGTTTATTCTTTTTGACAAATCTCCGTCATCAGTTATTTCTCCAACAATATCGATAACCTCTCTAACCGGTCTGAATGCACGCCTTGTGATGATATATCCTCCCAGTGCGGCAACTGCAACCAGTCCGGGCAACGCAAAGAGCGCGAGTCTTAATACGAATGTGAATGTACTCTGCTCCGCGAAGTCTTTAACAACACCTCTAACCCAAACAAACTGATTATCCACTTCAAACAAACTATCGTAAACGTACCAAGTATTGCCATTGCCATCAGTTACTTTTTTCGTTGCTTTATCGTCCAAAGCAGGCATTTTTGTCAGTTCTATAGGACGTCTTCCTTCAACAAGTTCACCTTTACCGTCATAAATGCTGATATATACTCCATCTTCATAAAATTTCAGCTTATCATCCACAACAAAATTCCCGCCAAATCGTTCTATTTCTTCGCTGGCATCGGCCACAGACCCCATTAAAACCGTTCTTGCAGCTTCACTTGCTCTAACATTTCCGGTATAAACGAGCACACCCAATACACATATCGTTATGAACAACATGAATGCCGTATACCATATTGTTATTTTTGTTGTAATGGATAAATTCTTCATAGTTTTCCCTCTATTTAACCATATATCCCGCACCTTTTACGGTTATGATTTTCTTTTCTTCTCTGTCCCCGTCCACCTTTTTGCGTAGGTGATGAATATAAACGTCTATTACATTGGAGCCACCATCATAGTCATAGTTCCAAATATGGTTTGCCAGTTTATCCCTGCTGAGAACTCTGCCTTCATTCTGCATCAAATACTCGAGAATGTCGAACTCCTTGGCTGTAAGGCTGATTTCTTCATCTCCTCTTTTAACTATTCTTGAGCCCACATCTAATGTAAGGTCCCCTGATGTCATCACACTGCTGGCTCTTTCTCCTCCACGACGGACTATCGCTCTCACTCTTGCCATCAATTCATCAAAATCAAAGGGCTTTACCAAATAGTCGTCTGCACCGGCATCAAGGCCTGCCACTCTATCTTCAACGGTTCCGAGGGCTGTGAGCAGTAATACCGGAGTTTTATTCCCGGCCGCACGCATTTCCTTAAGCACCCCTATTCCTGTAATTCCGGGCAGCATAATATCAAGAATTATCCCGTCGTATTCAGCACATCTAATGAAATCCAAAGCGTCATCGCCTGTATAACATGCATCAACGGTATAATGTTCGTTAGTTAATTTTCTTACTATTATTTCATTAAGATCTTTCTGATCTTCTACTACAAGCAGTCTCATTTCAGTCTTCCCCTTTCTTGGAGTTTTCCTTTTTATATATAATTCAAATAGTCTATATTAATTTTAACAGTTAAAAATTAAAAAAACATTAATTTATTAAAAAAAGTGTAACAACATCATTGAAAAGACAATATTGCTACACCTTTTAAATCTTACATATTTTTTACTTAACAGTAAAATTATCTATCAGTCTTGTACCGCCAAAATGAACCGCCATAGCAATCAAAACTCCCGATGCGATTTCCTCTACCGGCATTAGTGTCATTCCATCGACAGCTTCGATGTACTCAATCTTCGCCAGCGGCTCTTCTCTGATGATTTGCTCCATAAGCGCAAGAATTGCCTCTGTCGGTATTGCCATTACATCGCTTTCTCCGGATTCTCTGATTCTCTCTTGTGCAGTTTCGATAGCCTTATAAAGTACCGCTGCAGCTTCTCTCTCATCCGGATTCAAATAAGAATTTCTGCTGGATTTTGCCAGCCCATCTTCTTCACGAACCGTAGGACAGCCAACAACTTCTATATCCATATTCAAATCTCTTACCATAGTCTTGATTACCGCCAGTTGCTGAGCATCCTTCTCACCGAAAAAGGCTTTATCAGCTCCTACGATATTAAACAGCTTACTTACTACGGTGCACACTCCTTTAAAATGTGTCGTACGGCTCTTTCCGCAAAGCTGCTTTGTAATGTTAGATTCCAGGTCTACCGCAGCGCAAAATCCTTCAGGATACATTTCTTCTACTGATGGATGAAATACCATGTGACAGCCATGCGCAGTCAGAATTTCGCAATCTCTTTCAAAATCTCTGGGATAGCATTCGAGATCCTCACCCTTTGCGAATTGTGTCGGATTCACAAACACCGAAGCAACCACACGATCGCACTCTTTTGCAGCCATATCCACTAAAGAAGCGTGGCCTTCATGAAGTGCTCCCATTGTAGGTACAAGCCCCACGGTTAAGCCTTGTCTATGCCATTCCTTTACCTGCGCCCTTGTCTCTTTTATGGTTTCAGCTATTATAAGTTTCATCTTCGCCTCTGTCATTTTCTTATTAATATAACTTCTCGATTATCTCGTCATCTATCTTAAAACAGTGTTTTTCTTCAGGAAAAGTTCCTGCTTTGACTTCGCTGTCATAATCTCTAAATGCCTGCTTCATGATTTCTCCGCAATCAGCAAAATGCTTCACAAACTTAGGCACATAGTCACTGAACATGCCCAGCATATCCTGGAATACCAACACCTGTCCGTCGCAACCTTCGCCTGCTCCGATACCAATAGTAGGAATCGTAAGTTTCTCGCTAATAAGAGCTGCCAGCTTAGCAGGTACGCATTCAAGCACTACCGCAAAAGCTCCGGCTTCCTGAACATCATAGGCATCTTGCAGAATCTGAGCTGCCGCCGCTTCACTCTTTCCTTGAACTTTAAATCCGCCAAATGCATTTACCGACTGAGGTGTCATTCCGATGTGAGCCACAACAGGAATACCCGCATCTACAATTGCCTTTATATGTTCTTTAACGGCTGCTCCCCCTTCAAGTTTAATTGAATTGCATCCCGTTTCTTTAATAAGCCTTCCCGCATTTACAACAGCATCATAAACAGATGGCTGGTATGACATGAATGGCATATCCACGACAACATGACAATTGGCAGCGCCTCTAACAACTGCTGCTCCATGGTGAATCATATCTTCCATAGTCACTGCTAAAGTGTCAGGATATCCCAGCATAGTATTTCCAAGTGAATCTCCCACCAACAACATGTCAATATTTGCCGCATCCATCAGCTTGGCTGTAGAATAATCGTAGCATGTAAGCATTGAAATCTTCTCACCCTTTTGCTTCATCTGAAGTAATGTGGTAACTGTTTTTTTCATTTATTTTTCTCCTTTTCTTATAAGCTGTGACATCTCGGCATAATCTCTGTCCGGGTGTCTTTGCTCTGCCATTTGGATAAGTCTGCTGCTAAGCAGACGGTAAATATTTTTTTCATCGCCATCTTCGAGACAGTCGATGTGTTTACGAACAGTTTCGATGTCGTTTCTCTCTATAGGCCCTGTCAGACTTGCTGTCGGCCCTTTATTCGCTATATGCTCCATATTGCCTATTAGTATAGGCGCCAGCGCCTGCACTGCAGTTTCTTCTGTAAAACCGCACCGTTTCATCAGCTCTATGCTCTGATCGATGAGTCCGCACACAAGATTGCTTGCCATTGCTGCTGCACAGTGATATGTAGTTTTATCTTTTCCTTCAATTATTCTCGTCGGATTTCCAAGCCGTTCGAAGATCTCTTGCAAAGCCGTGCCTTCAAGAGTAAAAAAAACACCCGTCAGTTCCCGATAAGCATTAAATCTATCGCTTACGGCGAACAGCGGATGGGCTGAATATCCGAAGGCTCCTGTCTCCTCAATACCATCAAAAGCATCCGAGCAAGACATACTGCCACTACAGTGACAAAAGTTCTTCTCTTTAATGTCGTATTCTTTGATCTTATTCCAAGTATCGCGAATACTTCCGTCGGGCACGGTAAGAAATATCATATCACACGCATCGATTAGCTCCTTCATATCTAGGTAACTTTTCGAATCTGTGAAGCGCGCCGCCTCTTCGGCTGAATTTTGGCTGCGGCTGTAATAGCCGATTATGTTGGTCTCCGGATCTTGTTTGAAATACTTGCCCAGAGAGCAGCCGACCTTACCTGCTCCTATAAATCCTATATTCAATTGTCATTCCTCCTTTGGTATAGTTTCGTACTCGAATACCATCCATCCGAGGTTATATTAGCACAAATGATTGGGAATATAAAGAAAAATGTATTCTCTATAAGAAAAAAGCTGCAGGTGATTGTCCTGCAGCTTATGGTTCTTAAGTTTATTTAAATTTCCAGTCTCTTGCGTCCAGTTCTTTGAGAGTCTTAACAACGTATTCTACGATAGCGTCATTCATCATCTTGCCCTTTTCAGCAGTCGCCTTAGTAGCATCTCCTGTCTGAGCTGTATCTGTCAGTTCTGAGAAGTCCCACTTGATATCAAGGTACTGTGGCAGATCAGGAACTACTGAAGTTGCCAGTTCAGGTTCACAGTCATCTCCGAACAGGTAGTAAGCGATTGAAGTTTCGCCTTCGCCTGCATGACCAAGTCCGCCCCATACTTCGAAAGTATCTTCAGGAAGCAGATCTCCTGCAGCAACCCACCACTGAGTAAGAGCTGCGATCTGAGCTTCAGGATAAGCTTCTTTGATCTTTCTTGAAGCGATTTCGATTGGTGCGATATTTCCGTCATGTCCGTTCATGAGGAAAATCTTGTTTATTCCCTGTCTGATGCATGATTCAACGATGTCATAAATAACAGCTGTTGTTGTATCATAGCTCAGTGTCAGTGTGAACGGGAATGTATCGTAATGAGCACTGTATCCTACTGTGATTGGCGGCAGTACCAGCATGTCTCCCATCTGGTCAGCAATCTGCTTTGAGATTTCATATGCTACGAAAGTATCGCAACCTTCAGCGATGTGCTGCCCATGAGCTTCACATGATCCGATAGCCAGGATAGCCTTCTTAAAATTGCCTTCCTGCACCTGGTGAGCCGTCATCTTCCATAATTCGTTCTTTGCCATATCATAAACCTCCTGGTTGTCTAAATTTGATAATTTTGACTTAACATGATTATACCGACAAAGTAAAAAGATTGCAATGACTAAAAACCCTTAAAAATCAAGTAAAATCAAGCAAAATGGTTGTTGACTGCCTCGACAAGAATCGATATAATCGACAATGGTATACATATTTGAAAGGAGATTCAAAATGACGGAAGAAATTAAAAAAGTTGCGTCAAATAACGACGGTGAATATATGCTGGGACCTGTTCCTGAAACTGCACGTCGTTCAACAAAGAGCCAGATCATGGTTTGGATCGGTTTTGGTTATGCTGTAACTGGTCTGATCGTTGGTGGTAACCTGGCAGGTTATGGAAGCGGCATGGGAATGGGCCCTGGTAAGGCATTCCTGGCTATCGCTCTTGGTATGGGTGCTCTGTACATCATGACATCTTTCCTGGGCGTTGCTGCACAGAAGACAGGATACAACCTTGGTCTGCTGTCAAGATTCTCATACGGCGGCAAGGGCGCTGTACTGCCACTGGCAATCATGTCACTGCTGACACTGGGTTGGTTCGCATCAATCGCAGGTATGGTTGGTGAAGTTTGGGCTGAATGGATTGGAAATCCATCAGGCATCATCGTTATCGACCCTGTTAAGCTGGGTATGGAAGGAATCGATGCTATCGGTCTGGAAGAATTCCTGGCTTGCGCTATCTTTGGTGCTATCTTTACTTACACAGCTGTTAAGGGTATGGGAGCTATCGAAAAGGTTGCTACTGTATTCTCACCACTGATTCTGATCGTTGCTATCGTTGCCGGCGTTGTATTCATGGGTCAGGCAGGCGGAGTTGGTACTTTCATGGAAACTTCAAGCCAGCTTAGCGGCATGGGTCTTGGCAATGGTATCACTATCGTAGTAGGAAGCTGGATCGCAGGAGCTATCATGGGCGTTGATATGTTCAGATTCAACAAGAGCGCTAAGGCTGTATGGCTGTGTGCTGCATTCTGCTTCATCCTGACTAACCCTATCCTCAACTTCGTTGGATACATCGGCGTAGTAGCTACAGGAGAATACAACTACGTATTCGCTATGATCGGTGCAAGTGTTATCCTGGCTATCCTGGGTGTTGTAGTATGGACAACTGCTCTGTGGACTACAGACAACTCAGAACTGTACTGTAACTCAATGTACACAGGACCTGCTCTCGAATCACTGGGAATCGAAATCGAACGTAAGAAGATCGTTATCGTAGTAGGTATCCTGGGAACTATCCTGGGCGCTGCTGCTTTCTATCAGCTGTTCTTCGCACAGTTCATCAACGCACTGGGTTCAATCGCACCTCCACTGGCTGCACCTATCCTGGCTGACTTCTTCATCTCAGGAAAAGCTAAGAAGTATGACCCTAGAGCACTGAACAAGCAGCCTGCTATCAGATGGGCCGGCATCATCTCATTCGTAGTTGGAGCTATCGTTGGCTGGTACTTCCAGTATGTAACTGCTCTGCCTTACGGACTGCCTGCAGGACTGTTCGCTCTGCTGGTAGCATTTGTTGTTTACATCATCCTGTACAAGATCACACCTGATTCAAAGGCTGATGCTGCTATCTTAGAAGAACTGAAATAATTTCTAATTAGTGCAAACTAAAAGACATACACTTTCGTGTATGTCTTTTTTTATGTGAAACATCGTTTATCCTAATATGGAAAATCTCACATCCGTCAGGTTTTCATCTTTTCTTATTCTTTGACGAAGCTTTTTGAATACCGGGGAATGAAAATAGCACTCTCCTGTAACATCAAGCATCTTCTTAAAATTCTCTCCCGTAAAAGCTATTGCTAAAAGCTCCTCATCCACAAAATGCCTTTGAGCAAGATCTGTAGCTGTAATTACAGCTTTTGGCCTTTCTTTTTTCATTTCGGCAAACGGAATTCTAAGCATGGACGCGCATCCCGAAACCGTAGTTGCAATCACATGATCATATTCAGCCCTGTCATATCCGTGAAGTACAATTAAGCCCGAAAGCTGATCCGGCGTTGCAAAAGCCACTACAACATCAGCTTCGCAACCTTCTTTATACGGTTCGAACTTTATAGCATCATAGCCAGCCATTACATCCTTTGGCAGGTTTTCAAACATTGCTTCTGCGGTTGCAGGGTCGCATTTGAATTTTTCTCCCGGCGGGGTCCATCTCTGATCGGAACCTTTCGATAAAAACAATCCAAAACCTCCCGGGATTGCAGGCATTGTATCTCTAAGTCCGCTATTATGATTAAAACCATTACAGCTGCAAGAGCCGTCTTTTAATACGATGGTTTCACCTGCCATTACTCGTTTCATGGCTTTGTAAACACATCCTGCCAAATCTGTAAGTTCTTCGTTTTTAGCGTGAACTCTTTTGACCGCAATCACTCTATCTTCCAGTGCAAGTTCTTTGACAAGTTCCGAATAACTCATTTTATTCCTCCGGATCATTCAACCCTTTTGATGTAAAGTTCAGATATTCTTCGTATGCATCTGCCCAGCTATCCCACTTGCTGTCTCCTCGTCTATCGGGCAGGTCGTAATTTTTTTCGAGATATTCAACTAAGTAATCTGTGTATTTTTCAGCTCCTACAAAATTCACATGCTTGCTGTTATACAGGTCGTGCTGCCAATCAATCCCCATTGCATCTGTAACTTCCTTTTGGTTGCAATCAAGAACAGTATATCCACGTTCTTCAACAATTTTTATTGCAGTATTGAACTTTTCCTGCACATCTTTTCTCATGGCAAAAGGAGAGAAAACAAACATTACCTCCGCGTCAAGCTGATCACACCTATCGAGAACTTCCATCAGCGCCTTTTCCATTTCAGGAGCAAGATTCTGATATCCTTCGCAATACACAGGTGGTTCATAAGGCTTCTGCTGAAGTGTAAGATCGCTGAGAACATATCCCTTTGTAGTATTTTTTACAGTCCACGGTTTGAAATCTTCAGGAGTTATTTCTCCTGCGCTGAATCTGCTGTGGTATTTAACAATTGGAATAAGGTAATCAATAGGACTTTCATCGATATTACTTCTTTCTCCCGTTGCTCCCTCAGTATACTTAAGCGCTTTGTTAAGAGCTTCATATTTATTAGCGGATGCAGGCATGCTGTCTGTTACTCTTCTAATATGTGCATCTGTAATATCATTTTTTGTCTTAAGAACATTTCTCAACTCTATAATGTAAAGCTGCGGACTCTGGGTTTTCTCCACTTCGTCAATCATATTTGGAACGAAAAACATCGGAAGCCCCATGGTCGCCAAATCAAAAGCCGCAATACCCGCTTCGTTATATGCTTTAGGTGGGATGAAGTATCTGTTTGTAGCACTGGTCCCCAAGTACATTACGTCTATAGTCTCTTCCTCCTGCGCATAGAACCCGTTGAAAATCTGCTTGTTGGAATCAGAGTTTCCGATGGTAAACACTCTATTTAAATATGCGAAAAGAAGCGCTGCCACTATAAGAAAAAGCACTACCCTTACTATTTTATTTTCTCTAAGAACTGTTTTGATTTTTGTTGAAGACATTGCTGTATTTTCCTTTTTTCTGTTCTGTAAATTACCCAAAGAACATTGTATATTCTTTTTGAATGTTTTCCAAGGGAAAAGTCCCTTCTGTTACAAGTTTTTCTTCAGAATCTCTATAAATTTCCTAGCTGCCTTAGGCAGATACTTTTGCGCAGAATAAACAGCATATACTCTTCGGCTGCAAATATATTTGTCCGCCAAATAAAGCTTCGGATACTCTCTGAAGTTGCTGTTTCTTATTGTGCTCTCTGTCATAAGAGAAATTCCTACACCGGCCAAAGTCAATCCGTAACTGGTCATGGTCTGCTCTGTGAGAACAGATTTCTTCGGCGCAAAGCCATATCTTTCAAACAGCCTTGACATAGTATAGCCTATGTGTTGGTCTTTTTTGAGCAATATAAACGGACAATTTTCAAATTTTTTAAAATCTACTTCAGGACATTCTTCCTCGTCACATTTCCCTGCAAGGACACCTTCCGCATCTATCTGCCATTGTCTTAATTCCTTATTTATTTCCCATTGAGGCGGTACGCAGATAAAGATTTTTTCTTGTAGCAATTCCTCATATTCCAGCCTATCATCAATATTCAATGTAGGCGCAATAAATAAATCCACATGCCCTGCCAAAGCCTTTGCCGATATTTCCGGGATGCTTCCATCTGCTATTTCGATATCTATTCCCGGATACTTTTCAACAAATTCCGCTACAGTTTTCGGAAGATAGCTCACATTAAACGATGCTGCACCACCGACGGTGATTTTGCCTCGCTTTAAATTGTCTATATCAGCAATATGCTGAAGAAATTCATTATTTAACGCCGAGTTTCTGGCCGCGTACTCCAAATACACCTTCCCTGCCTCAGTCACTTCCAAAGGCTGAGTGGATCTGTCAAAAAGTTGCACGCCCAGTGAGCTTTCCAGCTTCTTTAACTGTGAACTGAGTGCGGGCTGAGAGATTTTGAGCTGCTCTGCCGCCACTGAAATGTTGCGAGTTTCTGCAATCGCTATTATATATTTTGCTGATGAAAAATGTCCCATTGTATAGCCTTTCGTTTATAATTATATAACTTTTATGTTATGACAATGTTATTCTACTGCTATTATGTGAATTTTGTGTGAGTGTTGATGTATTTTTATCTTTTTTGATGTATAATTTATTAATCATAAAACATTGTTAATTCAAGGAGAAAAATAATGAACATATATCCATCTGTAGTAGAAAATATAGCAAATCATGCAACTGCAAATCCGAACAAACTAGCCCTTGCAGATGCGAAACAGGCTCTCTCTTACGAAGAAGTTTGGAAAAGGATTTACGGACTTTCCAAGAAATTTGAAGAAATGGGTCTTGGCTATGAAAAATGTGTTGTGGCCGAATGTAACCAAAGTGTAGATTTTCTCATCTGCGCGTTAGCTATACAGCTGGCAGGAGGAATTTTCGTTCCTCTCGAAAAAAACGTTGCTGTTGCAAGAGCTGTTGAAATCACAACCGATACAGAAGCTGTAATCTATGTAAGCAAGACTCCTCTTGAGGCCGAACTTCCTGAAGGAATAAACCCTGCCTTTCTTAACATCGAAGAATGTTCAGCGTTCCCTTGGGAAGATGAAATCTCCAATGTAAAATTCCCTAAGTCAGATGATGTTTGTGAAATTCTGTTCTCAACAGGAACAACAGGAAAATCAAAAGGTATCGTTTTGACACACGGCAATGATATCGCCATAGCAGAAAATGTTATGTATGGCGTTAAGATGAAAAAGGACAACGTGGAAATGATTCCAATGCCAACAAGCCATTCCCACGGACTCAGAAGAACATATTCAAATCTGGTAAACGGGTCCTCTGTTGTGTTTGTTGACGGAGTTACTCTCCTTAAGAAAGTATTCAACATGATTGAAGAATACCATGTAACATCCATCGACTTATCGCCAAGTATGCTCAGCATCATTTTTAAACTTTCAAAGGACCGCTTGGGCGACTATGCAGATCAGATGGACTACATTCAGCTTGGTTCAGCACCACTGCCGGAAGAAGATAAAGTGCATCTTTCCAGAATTTTACCTAACACAAGACTCTACAATTTCTACGGAAGCACCGAAGCAGGTTGTTCATGCCTTCTGGACTTCAATGCCATGGCAGGAAAGAAAGGTTGCATAGGCAAGCCTGCCGTTAACGCTCACTTTATCGTAGTGGACGAAAACAGAAACGAGATACAATCATCTCCTGACAATCTAGGATTCCTGGCAAGCTCCGGAGCAATCAACATGAGAGAATATTTCAAAGCCCCTGAACTTACCGAATCAGCCATGGCTAACGGCTACATATACACTAAAGACTTAGGATATATCGATGAAGAAGGTCTCGTTTATATGCTGGGAAGGAAAGATGATGTTATCAACTATGGCGGAATCAAAATCTCTCCTGAAGAGCTTGAAGCTATCATCATTAAAAACCCAATCATCAAAGACTGCGCGATCATTCCTGTAAAAGACGCCCTCACAGGCCAAGCCCCTAAGCTGCTGATTGCTTTGGAAAAGGCCGATGGCAGCGAATACGATCCTAAGGAATTCAAGACATTCCTTCAGGAAAACCTTGATGCCAACAAGCAGCCAAAGTTCATCGAAATCATCGACGAAATTCCAAGAACTTTCAACGGTAAAATCAAAAGAAATGTTCTGATGGAAAGAGAAAAATAATAAATACAAATAAAGAAAGGCTCTAACCTCATTTAAGGTCAGAGCCTTTTTATTATTCGATTTAGAAACCTCTATAGATAAATGCCGCTGCATCATATCCCGGTCCATAAACGCCCAGCACCAATACGCAGGACAGGCCTGCCAACAATATAAGCCATCTAAGCGGCAGAGGCATTTCTGCCATCTTGCGTCTGATAGTCATATTGTCCTGATCACCTGCACGCTCTTGTATCAAACTTATTACGAAACAAACAATACATCCGAATAAGATAATATAGAAGTCTATATTAGTCAATCCGAGGCTCATTATGGTTTCGCTAAATCCTGCTCCCTTGTCAGGTCTGAGGATAGCGCCGTACATGTAAAGAGCTGCGCCAAAAGAAGTTGCCTTGGCAAACATTCTACCAAATACGACGATGAAGAAAGTTCTGATAATCTGGAATAACTTCCATATCTTGGAGCTCTCATTTATGCGGAGCTTTTCAATAGCTTGCTTGAAATACGGTTCGAGCAGCAAACCCAATACAATTATAAGTCCATTGTAGAGACCGTATGCTATGTATTTAAATTCAGCTCCGTGCCATATTCCGATAGTAATAAATGTTGCCAGCTGCGCTATGATAACAGGAACCAGCTTACCAACTCTATCGCCAAGTACGCTTCTTAAATCCTTACCCAGCTTGCCAAAGAACTTGGAAAGGGCAATTGAGTAGAAGATATAGTCTCTTGTCCAGAAACTGAGCGACATGTGCCATCTTCTCCAGAATTCTCCTAAGCTATCTGAGAAGTATGGACGCATAAAGTTATGCGACATTTCTATACCCATCATCTGAGCAACACCTCTGGCGATGTCAATACCTCCGGAGAAGTCGGTATAAATCTGAATAGTATAGAACAGCAATGCCACGAAAACCACTCC
>JAZUBM010000107.1:0-16483 GCA_045638485.1 Lentihominibacter sp.
GGTTCTGTATTAAGCAATCATCTATCTCGACATACTGTCGCGAGCATGCTCCAGCGACCTACCTCCCGGACGGCGACGGGCAGCCGCCATGCGGACACACCGCATTTAGCCCTCTCTTGGTCTTGCTCCGGATGGGGTTTACACACCAGCTATGTTACCATAGCCGGTAGTGAGCTCTTACCTCACTATTTCAACCTTACCACGGCATAACCCGTTTCGGCGGAATGTTTCTGTTGCACTTTCCCTACAGTTACCTGCGCCGGACGTTATCCGGCATCCTTGCCCTGTGGAGCCCGGACTTTCCTCATACATCCCGAAGATGCACGCGATCGTCTGTCTTACCCAAATAATAATCCTATTGGACCTTACTTTTTATATCACAAATAAGGTGGTTTGTAAAGAAAAGCTTGTCTATATGTAAAGTTTTAGATAAATACATATACTATAGATTGACCTTAGCACCATTTGTTATATAGAATTAATGGGTAATAGAGGTAATTAAAAATGAATAATAAACAGCAGGAAAAATTTAATATGAATAAATTCTTGATATTTATTAAAGGTCTAATTATAGGAGGAACCATGATGGTGCCGGGTGTCAGTGGTGGAACCATGGCCATGATTCTCGGCATATATGACAGATTGATATCATCTATTAGTTCTTTTAATAGAAATAGAAGGGACAACTTGTTATTTTTGGCCATTATGGCAACCGGAGGCATTTTAGGGATATATGTTTTTTCTAAGCCGATTGATTATTTGATTGTTGAATTTACTGTGCCTACTATGTATTTCTTTACAGGTGCCGTAGTGGGAAGTATTCCTATGATTTACAAAAAATCATTATTGAATAAGTTCTCCTATAGAGGATGTGCCTATGTATTAATAGGTGCGTTAACAGTATACGCAATATCATTGATTCCTACTGATTTAACGTCAGGAGAGAGTAACAGCTTCTTGTTATTAGTAGCTGCCGGTATTATTGCCGCGATTGCTTTGGTTCTTCCGGGTATAAGTGTTTCTTATTTACTTTTGGTTCTTGGCATATATGATGATACTACAGCAGCAATAAATGAATTTAACTTTATTTATATTTGTTCATTAGGTGCCGGTTTATTACTTGGTATCATTGTATTTACTCGTATGCTTGATAAAGCAATGGACAAATATCCTCAACCAACTTATTTAATAATTCTTGGTTTTGTAATCGGCTCTTTATATGAGATATTTCCGGGTATTCCGTCAGGCTTTCAGATACTAATTAGTGTAGCAACTTTTGTTTTGGGAGTTATATCTATATATTTATTAACAAATTATAGTAAATTCGTCTCAAAACTTGATTAAATCCATGAAAAATGTTATAAATGTTGAGGTCGTTATAACTTAAGCAGAAGACATCTAAAATAATGAGCATAGATAATAAAAAACATAAAATCAAAAACAGTAGAAAATCATTAATATATATTTTTGTAGTGTGTCTAATAGCCACAACAGTTATCGGAATCATGGCTTACAAGGAAAATGAGGTATACCGCAATGAGGCGGAGTTCCGAAAGTTCGCCGACAATCAATACAAAAGTGCACAAGCATTTGATTCGATAAATGTTGGAAGAATTGACTATCAGTATGGTGACACAGTTTCATATGCAGTAGATTATCCGGTTTGTGAAGATGAAAGAATAAATACTTTTTTGGCAAATAAAATAGAGGAGATTAAAGGATCAGCTATTGATGATTATGAAAATGATCAAACTAAAGCTCTTATAATAAGTACGGTAGTCAAAACAACTGATAACGGCGTAATTTCATTGGCAATACATGAAAAGACAAGCATAGAGTCAGAAGAGCAAATGGTTACAGATAGTTCAGATATTCATACATATCATTTTTCTAAAAAATATGCCGACTTACTATTACCACAACAAGTATTCACGGAAGATTATGAGAAATATTGTGCAGAATTCTTTATTGATTATTTTTCTAAGAATTACAAAAAAGAAGACATGGTCAGCGGTTGGGAAGAATACCTTCAGACTTCAAACGAAGCGTTTGATGAATATGTAATTTCCGATACAGGTGTTACTTTTTTCTTCAAACCAGGACAAGTTGTTAATGAGTCTTTCGGAGTTGTATATGCAGGAATGCCTATACAACAGGCAGAAGTATTTGTAAGAGATAAAATTCTTAAAAGATATATAGATCCTTCCAAACCAATGGTTGCAATTACGTATGATGATGGTCCCGGTTTTGAAGCTGAAGACAGAATTCTCGACTGCTTGGAGTCAAACAATGTTGTTGCTACTTTTTTCTACTTAGGTAATAGGATTAAGGGAAATGAATATAAGATAGCAAAGGCTGCAAAAATAGGTTGTGAAATAGGGAACCACTCATGGAACCATCCTGTATTGACTTCTTTAGATACTGATGATTTAGAGAAACAGTTCGAAAAAACAAACGAAGCTATTTATAATGCATGTGGCAAATATCCTACTGTATTTAGACCATGTTACGGTATTTCCAGCGATAAGATTAATAAAATGTCCGGTATGCCGGTTATATATTGGACCGTGGATACAGTTGACTGGGAAAGCCTGAATGGTGAGGCAGTATATAATATTGTAAAAAAGCAGAAATCACTGGATGGTAAGATTATTCTCATGCATTCAATTCATGATTCAACAGCTGACGCAACTGAGCTAATTATCCCGTATTTGAAAGAAAAGGGTTATCAGTTCGTAACAGTTTCAGAATTGATAAAATGCAAAACAGGAAATGATCCTATAGATGGAAAAACGTATAGATAATGCAAGAAAAAGCATAAAAATAATAAGTGTTGTCTTTTATTGACTTTTATGGTATAGTTAAGAAAATCAGTTTTATCTAAAGAATAAATACGGAGAAAGACATATGCTGATAACTAGAAGAAGCGACTATGCTATGAGAATATGCAGAGTTCTTAGAGACGGTAAAGTACATAACGTTAGAGAAATCTGCGAAAAAGAAGATATACCAAAGGCTTTTGCATATAAGATTTTGAGAGAACTGGAAATGGCTGATTTGGTAAAATCAGAAAGAGGTAACCAGGGTGGATATTACCTGCATAAAGGCCTTGATGAACTTACACTTTATGATGTAGTAAGCATCACTGAAGGTGATTTGGCAATTCTTCATTGCATGAAGGAAAAGTGTGACAGAAACACTTCGGATATGCCATGCAAAGTTCACAAAGAAATCGATAGAATACAGGCTATTCTTATCGGAGAAATGAAGAAAAAAACAATAGCAGATATCATGGAGTAGTGATATCTGCTTCTTCTTTTTTTGAGATATATTCTGCGATAGTATTTTTATCGCTTTTTTATTTTTTGAGCTTTTTTATAGCAAGTTCCATATCTTCAGGAATAGGAGCCTCAAAAGTAACTTTCTCCTTGGTAATAGGATGTGTAAAGGTCAATTTAGCTGCATGTAAAGCTTGTCTGTCTATAAGAAGGGGATTAAGTCCTTCATAAAGCCAATCTCCAAGGACAGGATGTCCTATGTGTGACATATGTACACGTATTTGATGAGTTCTTCCCGTCTCAAGAAGAAGTTCTACCAGACTGTACCCGTTAAATCTGTCCAGTACTTTATAGTGGGTAACTGAAGGTGCACCGTCTTCCATAACGCCTCTACGCACGTGATCCGGATCAGGGCGACCTATTGGCAAATCGATGGTACCTTCGTCTGATTCAACAATACCTTTTACGATTGAGATATATCGCTTTTCTACAGTATTTTCTCTCATCTGGTTAGTGTAGTCGTTTTGACAATATGCATTTTTTGCAACAACCAGAAGTCCTGAAGTATCCATATCCAGTCGATTTACAAATCTGATTTTAAATGGTTTGCCGGTTTGTTCCATATAGTACATCAATGCATTGGCAACAGTGCCTGTAGGATGTCCTTTAGTAGGGTGAACTATAAGACCCGGTTGCTTGTTGATTATCATCAGATCATCGTCCTCATATACGATATTAAGAGGAATATCTTGTGGTTCAAACCCGCTGGTTTCATCGGGAAGAGTAATCTTAATTACATCACCGACGTTAGGTTTCTTCCAACCGGGGGTTGAAACATCGTTAACCATGACAAGTTTTTCACGTTTTATCTTATTTCTTAAACGAGCAGAGAAATCAAAATGCTCTCTCATTATTTCTCTCAGTTCAAGACCTTCATCTTCAGTTGTAACTTTATGTATAAAATCTGTCATTACAATAAGTGCCTTTCTATAATTGCATAGAGTCTGTTTTAAAGGAACTTGGTTTTTACTTTGTTCCAAAAATCATAATCTTTTAATCTTAAAAGATGTACTGAAGTATCGGACATTGAAACTTTGATATCTGTAACATTAGTATAAATAGTTTCGATACCGTCATTAATGATTGCCATTCTGTTTTCTTCCTGATTTTCAGGAACAACTCCTAGAGAAAGTTCAGCAGGTAACATAAGGCTGGAAGTAAATGAACGGTATGCGGTTGTGTTCATTGGTGCAATTGGTGTAACTTGAAGCAGTTTTAATCTAGGATCTACAATTGATCCTCCAAGAGAATAATTGTAAGCAGTACTTCCTGCAGGGGTAGCAATCAAGATTCCATCTCCGCTGAATTTTTCAATAGGCATATCATCGATTGAAATGTAAAGGTGCACCGTATAGGAAGGTCTACCTTGAATTACTATCTCGTTAAGACCTACATGGTTGTATTTATGGCCGTCTTTTGTGGTAATGGTAGCCATAACGGTATTGAGTTCCTGAATAGTATATTTACCATTCTCGTAATCGCTTATGAATCTATCAAGATCTTCAGGTCTTACTTCTTGGAAGAAACCCAAATGACCTGTATTAATTCCAATAACAGGGCACTTAGGAAAATCACATGAGTGAATAGCTCTTAAAAGTGCACCATCTCCACCAATACAGATAATAAGTTCCGCATCCTTAGAATATTCGGCAGTTACTGCATACCCTTTATCAATAAGCTTTTTAGTCAGGATAGTTTTGGTATCGAGTGATTTATTTGTGTTGTTAGTAAAAATATTTACCAGTTTCTTTTTCATCGTTTTCTCCGAAGTCAATGTTTTAAACTAATTTTTCAAACTCATCAAGTAAAGCATTAAATGCTTCCATAGCTTTTTCGATAGGCTCAGGAGTACTCATATCAACGCCTGCAATCTTGAGAAGTTCGATAGGGTAATCGCTTTCACCTGTCTTAAGGAATTCTATATACTTATCCGCTGCAGCTTTTCCTTCATTAAGGATCTTATTTGAAATAGCAGTAGCTGCTGAATAGCCTGTAGCGTATTTGTACACATAAAAAGCATTATAGAAATGAGGAATACGAGCCCATTCGTACTTAATAGTATCGTCTTTTTCTACTGCAGGACCATAATACTTAGCATTGAGAGCCTCATATTGTTCGCACATCCATTCTGCAGTGAGAACTTGGCCGCTTTCTATTGCTTTATGTGTAATATCTTCAAATTCAGCAAACATTGTTTGTCTAAAGAGAGTGGTTCTGAATTCTTCCAAATGGAGATTCAAAAGGTATTTTCTCATTTCTACATCGTTATCCTGACTTAGAAGATGTTGCATAAGGAGTGATTCGTTAACAGTTGATGCAACTTCTGCTGTGAAGATGGAATGTCCTCCGTAGATGTAAGGCTGAACATCTCTTGTGTAACGTGAGTGCATAGAATGCCCCATCTCGTGAACGATGGTGAATACGTCTTTTAATGTATCGGTGTAGTTGAGAAGGATGTAAGGGAAGCTGTCATAGCTACCGAAACTGTAGGCTCCACTTGTTTTTCCTTTGTTTTCGTAAACATCAATCCAACCTTCTTCAAGACCGGAGTTCATTTTAGCAATATATTCTTCACCGAGAGGCGCTAAACCTTCACGCATGATGTCCAGTGCTTCTTCATAAGGGATATTGGTCTTAGGAAGCTCGATTAATGGAACGTACATGTCATACATATAGAGTTTATCAACTCCCAGAAGCTTCTTTCTAAGCTCAACATATTTGTGAAGAGCAGGGAGGTTATTATTAACTACCGTAACAAGATTATCGTAAACCTCGCCCGGAATGTTATCACCGGAAAGGGCAGCAGCTCTAGCAGAGTCGTACTTTCTGATTCTTGCACCTACCACATCTGTTTTAGTGTTGTAATTATATGTTGTCGCTATGGTATTAATCATATTCTTATATGAATCATACATAGCGTTGTAAGCTGCTTCGCGAACTGATCTGTCATGACTTTCCATGAATTTGATGTAGTTACCGTGGGTAACTTCAACTTTATCGCCGTCTTCATCAGTAATTTCAGCAAAAGTAATATCTGCGTTATTCAGCATAGTGAAGATATCGTTTGTAGCTTTAGTTACTTCGCTCATCTGTGCGAGAAGACTTTCTTCAGCTTCAGTAAGGATATGCTCCTTCTGACGAAGTGTATCTTTTATTGCAAATTCATACTCCTTAAGGCCTTCATTTTCATTAATATATCCAAGGATTATATTGTCTGCAGCTTCCAGTAATTCGGGTGTGAAAAAAGATGTTGCAGCTGAAACTGCAGCAATAACAGCTCCGCATTTATCACTCATTGCCTGATAAGTGCTTTCGGCATTATTTTCATCTCTTCTCATGCGCGCATATACATAAATATTTTCAAGATTGCGCCAGATGGTATCTCTGTCTTGATATGCTTTAAGAAGCATGTCTGCATTTTCTGTCAGATGACCTGAATATTTTTCGGCATAGGCATTAGCCTGTGATTTAATATCTTCTAAATCTTTATCTATAGTGGATTCGTCTGAAATCATAGCTTCTATATTCCACTTATATTTTTTATCTATTTGATCTCTCGTTTTTAATTCTTTTGAATTCATATTTTACCTCCGAGCAATTTACTTTAAGCTGTTGTTATTGTATAATAAATAAGTTAACTACGCCAATATTTTTAAGCATTTATAATAGTATAACATAAAATTGAAAGGATTATCATCTTTATGGATAACAGACCTATAGGTTTTTTTGATTCAGGATTAGGTGGACTGACTTGTATACCTTACTTGATGAAGAAATTGCCGGACGAGAAAATCATATATTTCGGAGATACAGCAAGAACGCCATACGGTTCTAAGGCTACTACTACAATCAGAAACTTTTCTATGCAAATTGCAGATTTTCTGGTTCATAACGATGTTAAAATGATCGTTATTGCATGTAACACAGTAAGTGCTACTTGTTTAGATGATTTACAGCACAGATTTCCAGAGATTCCAATACTGGGTATCATTGAACCTGCAGCCAGAAAAGTTGCAGAAACATGTACATCAGAAAACAATATTGGAATTATCGGTACTAAAGTTACCATTGCCAGCAAAGCTTACGAAACGTGTGTTGAGAAATATAATGAAAAACTTAATCTTTATGAAGTACCGTGTCCTGCATTTGTTCCGCTTATTGAAGAAGGAATAATCGAAAACGACATCATGGATTTGACTATTAAATACTATATGGATGATTTCGTAAATAATAATAATCTTGATACTGTAATACTCGGATGTACACATTATCCTTTAATTAAGAAAAATATTGAGAGAATATATCCAAAGCTCAACATCATCAACCCATCAAGTATAATCGTTGGTGATATTGAGAAAATACTCGAAGAAAGAGATATGTTCGCGAAGGATTCTGATTTTCAAAATGTATTTTATGCCAGCGACTTATCAGAGAACTTTATTAATATGATCGACCACATATTTGAAGATGAGGCTGAAGAAGCAAAAGTTAAATTTAAGAATTTTGACCTTGATCATGGGGAGGAAATATAATGGACTTTAACGAATTACTTGAATATCTTGAATTGGAAGATGCTACAGAGTTCGAATATTTCGAAGCGATGGCAGATTTAATTGAAAGTGAAGAATATATTGAACAGGAAGCTATGTATCAGTTATTTGAAGGAGCTGACAACACTATGATTGAAGAGCTTCTTCAGGATTATTTTGAAGATGTGATGGATGGTCTTCCTGATAATTCGGGAGAAATTTTCTCACTGATGCATCAGATAAAGATTAGTCTCATCGGTATGATTTCTAATGCTGAAGATGATTCTGATATGAGAAGATTCACTGATGAATTTTACAGATTCCAAACTTGGTATTCACATGAATCAGAAGTTGAGCTTCAGCCTGAGGATGGTGGTGCACCTATATACAGCAATGTGAGAGATGCCATCACAACATCAAGACTTGAGAAACTGGGCGGAGATAAATATAGATATGATTTCGAAAATGCTCTCGATTACCAGTTAGATAGCTATACAGTTTCCTTCTCAGACCTTATGGAAGCTGAAAACGACAACGATGGAACTATCGTATTTTCACCTGAGGACGAATTAGAAGATGGATACCAATTATAAAAAAGGATTAATATATGCACTGGCATGCTCCATTTTATGGGGCATTTTGCCTATATATTGGCAGGCGCTCAGACCTATAGAATCATCGGTAATTATTTATTATCGTATTTTCTTGGTAGGTCTTGTTTGCTTGTTGTTATCGCTCAAACTATATGGACCTAAAGAAATAAAGAAACATTTGGCTCCTAAAGGTGCTAAACTTAAGTTTTTCTTGGCCGGTGTTCTTATTACTGCTAACTGGAGTATTTATATTTGGGCAGTTAATGCAGATCAAGTAATTCAAACTTGTGTGGGTTATTACATTGAACCTCTTATGGTTAGCGTATTCGGGATATTGTTCTTTAAGGAAAAGCTCACAAAATATAAACTTACTGCGCTGATCCTTGCTTTGGTAGGCGTTGTAGTGCTGCTTCTTCATTTCATGGAAATACCGCTTGTTGCACTGTCTTTAGCAATTACTTTTGCAACGTATGCTGCAGTTAAGAAGAGCTTTAATCTTCCATCGGTGTTGTCCTTGTTATATGAAACAATGTTTCTGATGATTCCGGCGTTAGCTGTAATAATATATCTTGAAGTTACAGGGCAAGGTGCTATAGGCGTAGGAGAACCGTACCAATACGGACTTTTGATGCTCTGTGGTCCTATAACAGCGTTAACATTGGCTTTCTTTGCTGAAGCTGCTAATAAAGTACCGCTTGTAACACTGGGGATTATAGAATATATTTCACCGTCCCTTGCACTTGTAATAGGAATTTTCGTACTTCATGAACCATTTGATATGATTCAGTTCATTGCATTTGTTATAGTTTGGATAGGATTAGTTTTCTTCACATTGGGAGAAGCTAAAGAAAGTAAAATGAATAAAAAAATGAAAAAACCTACAATTAATGACTGCGCTTTATTTGATGTTTTCGGAGAAGATTTCGATCGATTTGATTTCCCGATTGATGCCCACAGAGTAACTTCAGGAAGCGGTGGGGAATCAATTCTTGTTTTCGGAACAGAAAAGACGCTGCTCTATGATTGCGGAATGGCATATTGCGGGAAGTTTACAGTAGAAAATATCAAAAATAAGTTGACTGAAAAGGGCAGAGATAAACTTGATTACGTTATTCTCAGTCATTCACATTATGACCATATGGGTGCGCTCCCATATATCAGAGAGGCTTTTCCTGATGTCCTTGTTCATGGTGGTGAAAAGGCTGCTCGTATATTTGAAAAACCAAGTGCCAAGGCACTTATGAAAGAACTCGGAACTTCGGCCAGAGATTTATTTATGCCTGATAGCAAGGAAGAAATTATGGTTGAAGGTATAGCTGTAGACGTCATCCTTAAAGACGGAGATGAAATATCTTTAGGTGATATAACTGTTAAAGCTATGGAAACCAAAGGACATACAGATTGCTCTATGAGTTATGCTTTTGAGCCTGCTAAGCTGCTCTTTGCAAGTGAAAGTACAGGAATAATTGAAGGCAAAGATTTCATACATACACCATTCTTAAAAGATTGTAATGATGCAATAGCTTCAAGAGAAAAGTGCAAAGCTTACGGAGCTGAATACTTGAGTTTGCCGCACTTTGGAATGCTCCCTAAAGACTATAATGACACTTACTGGAGACTTCTTGAAGAAGAAACAGAAGTAAAAAGAGCTTTCGTTCGTAGTATGCATGAAGACGGTCTTAACGAAGAAGAAATGCTCGAAAGATATTGTGAAAAGTACTGGGATCCTGATATGGAAGAAGTTCAGCCTAAAGATGCATTCATAATCAATTCCAAAGCGATTATCAAGGCGTTTTCTAAAGCTATATAAAGAATTAAAAAGACCCCTTATGGGGTCTTGATATAGATTAAGGTGTATATAGCATATAAGTGTTTGTAAATCCAAATTCTTCTGAATGTGTTATATCTAAGACTTTGAAACCAAGACTTTCATAAAAAGTCACATCTTCAGAAGTATTTGTAAACAGCATTATCGGGAGATTTACGGTATCAGCGTAGGTGCATATTTTATTCATTAATTGTCGCCCACGACCTTGATGGTGAAGATTCTCTTTAACTCCAAGAAAGTCTAGATATATATGTGGTCTTGGGATATCTATTGTAGCTTCGAGACGATCGAGTTCATCAAAAAGCTGTAGTCTTTTTGTTTGATCATTCTTGGTGAGCTTGTTCATGGCAGCCCTATATTTGCGGCTGAAACTCCCTGATAATAGATGTCTCAAAAATGTATATTTCATATCATCGGAGTGGACGATTATAGCAACTTCATTGATTTCATTATCAAGGCTATAGCCGCTTCCGTAGCGGAGATCGTAAGCGCCGTAATACCTTATAGTAGCCTCGATTGCGGCAAGACGAGTATTTTCATTGGGAAATGAACTCTTCAGTTTAGGATATTTTCTGAAGGCACTGATAAGAGTTTGATATATTTTTTCGTAGTCGGACTTATGTATTTTATAAAGTCCGGAGATATGTGTATTTTTTATATTTTTCATAGGAACATAGTAACATATGAATTTAACTAAAACAACGGCAAAGAAAGCAATTATAAACAGTCTGCCCGTAATGGCAGGTTACATATGTCTCGGCATAGGGTTTGGAGTCTTACTCGAAGCCAATGGATATAGTTTCTTATGGGCGATACTTATGAGTCTGACTATTTATGCCGGCTCTATGCAGTATGTGGCAGTTGATCTTCTCAGTGGAGGAGCTACATTAATAGCCACCGGTCTCATGACATTAATGGTAAATGCTAGACACTTATTTTATGGCATATCAATGCTTGAGAATTATAAAGATGTAGGCAAGTTGAAGCCTTTGCTTGCTGCTACACTTACAGACGAAACGTATTCACTTGTATGTTCAAAGGAACTCCTACCTGAAGGAATTGATGAAAATAAGTACTATTTATTCTTGTCGCTGATGAATCAATCTTATTGGGTATTAGGAAGCGCCATTGGTGGGTTGCTCGGAGCTGCAATTACTTTTAACACTACAGGTATCGAGTTTGCTATGACATCTCTATTTGTTCTAATCTTTGTAGAACAGTGGGAAAGTGCAAAAAATCATGTGCCGGCTATTATTGGTTTATTGTGCAGTTTAGGATGTCTCATAATCTTTGGCACAAGCAATTTTCTTATTCCATCAATGATTTGCATAACGTTAGCTCTTCTGATATTTAGAAAGGGGGCTGACAAGAATGAATGATATTCATGCTTTGCTAATGATTGCTGTTATGGCAGCAGTAACTTTTTTATTAAGATATCTGCCTTTTGCAGTTTTTCCTGCAGATAAGAAAACTCCTGCAGTTATTACATATCTAAGCAATGCTCTCCCTTGTGCCATAATGGGTATGTTGGTGGTGTACTGCTTAAAGGGTGTAACAATTTTTACCGGTAATCACGGTATTCCTGAGGCAATCTGTGTTATACTGGTTATAATTCTACATAAGTGGAAACACAATTCTCTTCTCAGCATAAGCATTGGAACTGTAGTTTATATGCTTCTGGTGCAGCTGGTATTTGTATAGGAGGTGTCATCACATGAAAGTTTTAGTTGTTGTAGACATGCAGAACGACTTTATTGATGGAGCTCTTGGCACCAATGAAGCTCAAGCCATCGTGGAAAATGTCAAAGCTAAAATAGAAGAATATGTTAAAAATAGCGGCCAGGTGATCTTTACAAGGGACACACATGGTTCGAACTATATGGACACTCAAGAAGGAATTAAACTTCCGGTGCCACATTGCATCGAAGGAACTGATGGCTGGGAAATAAGAGATGAATTAAAAGTTGAGGATTGTATTGTGATTGATAAGCCGACCTTTGGTTCATATGAGCTTATCGATACACTTAGGGAAATAGATGAGGAAACTCCGCTGGAATCTATTGAGTTGGTAGGATTGTGCACAGACATTTGTGTTATTTCAAACGCCATGATGGTAAAAGCGGCGTTTTTGGAAATACCGGTAAAAGTAGATGCAACTTGTTGTGCCGGAGTAACTCCTCAGAGTCACGATAATGCGTTAAATGCTATGGAAATGTGTCAGATAGAAGTAACCGGGAGGTAATTATGTATAAGTTTAATGCTGGTAAAGTTAAAAATGATGTTGTTGAATGGATTCGCGACTGGTTCGAAGTTAATGGTAAAGGCTGCAAGGCTGTAATCGGTATTTCCGGAGGTAAAGACAGCTCAGTTGTAGCTGCGCTTTGCGTTGAAGCCCTTGGTAAAGAAAATGTATTCGGCGTTATGATGCCTAACGGAGAACAGTTTGACATAGATGTATCACAGAAGCTTGTTGAACATCTTGGCATTGATAGCGTTGTAATCAATATTAAAGATGCATATGAAGGTATGGTAGGAGAACTCATGAAGAACTTCGATGCATTTGAAGGACAGGCAAAGGTTAATTTGCCTCCTAGATTGAGAATGGCTGCGCTTTATGCAGTTTCTCAGACTGTTAATGGCAGAGTTGCTAATACTTGCAATCTCAGTGAAGACTGGGTTGGATATTCAACAAGATACGGCGATATGGCAGGGGATTTCAGCCCACTGTCACACTTAACTGTCCAGGAAGTTAAAGCAGTTGGAAGAGAATGCGGACTTCCATCATTGTTTGTAGACAAAGTTCCTATTGATGGTCTTTGTGGATATACAGACGAAGATAATCTTGGATTCACATATGCTGTTTTAGACAAATATATCAGAGAAGGTATATGTGAAGACCTTGAGACTAAAGAAAAAATTGACAGAAAGCATAAGATGAATCTGTTCAAATTGCAGCCAATGCCTGCATTTGAGTACCAACCGGATAATGAATAAGAATGCAATTTATAAATATAGAACATAAACAGTAAAAGTATTAAAGATGGAGGTTGAAATGCTGGAAAAAAGTAGACTTGACAGAATAAACGAATTAGCTAAAAAAGCAAAGACAGAAGGACTTACTGAAGAAGAAAAGAAAGAACAGGAAATCCTTCGTAAAGAATATATCGAAAAGTTTAGAGAAAACTTTAAAGGACAACTTAAGAAAATAAAATATGTTGAGGATCTTTCAGAAGAAGAGCTTAAGGAAATAGCTAAAGAAAGAATGATGAATAATTAAAATAGTTTGATTCGACGGCGAGAAACATCAAGTTTCTCGCCTATTTTATTATATAGTAAACCAAAATTCATATGAGGTGAGCTATATTGAAAAAGAAAATAATTATATTTACATTGATGATAATAAGTGTATCAATAATAAGCATTATGACCGGATTTACCAATAATGTAGATAAAAAAGAAGTTGAAGAACTCCTGGTTAAACGAACTGATATATTACAAAATGTACTTTTAAATAAGATTAGCGAAGAGGAAGGGAAGAAAAGCTTACGAAAAATCGAAACCGGGAAGATATACATCGATGATTGCAAATTATTTGAGACATATGAAAACAGCGATTACGATATCGTAATTGATATGAAATTAAAATCAATAGAGCAAAAAAGCAAAGTATCTGACATAACAACATATTTAGCTACAATAGAATGGACTACATTTACATATGAAGGGATAAACTATGATCAACTTACTCATTATATAGGAATAAAAGACTGTGGTGAAATCAATAAAATAGTGACTTTTGAACCGGTTGAAAATAAAAACCTACTATAGTGATAGGAATTATTTCGTTTTCTTTTTAAAACGTATTGCAATCTTCATCATTTTAGTATAATATAACCATAGCAAAAGCGAAAATACATAATTTAACATAAATTAAGGAGGCAATTCATGAAGAAAATTTATCTGGACTATTCAGCAACGACTCCTGTAAAAGAAGATGTAGTAAAGGAAATGATTCCTTATTATACAGAAGTTTACGGAAACCCATCCAGCTTGTATTCAGTAGGCTTAGAGGCTAAGCAGGGTCTAGAACTGGCAAGAAGCAGAGTAGCTGCTCTGATTAATGCCAACGAAAATGAAATAAGATTCACTTCATGTGGAACTGAAGCTGATAACTGGGTTCTTGAGGGTGTTGCAGATGCTCTTAAAGAAAAGGGTAATCATATCATCACAAGTAAAATAGAACATCATGCAATTTTGCACACATGTGAGTATCTTGAAAAGCATGGTTTTGAAGTTACTTACCTGGATGTTGATTCAGATGGCTTCGTACAGCCTGAGGCTCTTGAAGCAGCTATCAAGGATACAACAATCCTCGTAAGCGTTATGATGGTAAACAATGAAATAGGAACTATTCAGCCTATTAAGGAACTGGCAGCAGTTGCAAAGGCGCACGGAGTGCTTTTCCATACAGACGCTGTTCAGGCTTTAGGTAATGTTCCTATCGATGTTAAAGATTTAGGCGTAGACTTCCTGAGCATGTCAGCACATAAGATTTACGGACCGAAGGGAGTAGGTGCCCTTTACATCAGAAGAGGTGCAAGAATCAATAATTATATGCACGGCGGTGGACAGGAAGCAAGAAAACGTGCAGGTACAGAAAACATGGCCGGAATCGTAGGATTCGGTAAAGCTGCCGAGCTTTCCATGAACAACCTGGACGAGCATATTCAGCACTGCAGTACTCTCAGAAACAAGCTGTGGGAAAAGATTCAGGCGGAGATTCCTAATGTACAGGTTAACGGCTCACTCGAAAAGAGACATCCGGGCAATCTGAACGTATCATTCGACTATATTGAAGGTGAAGCAATTCTGTTACTGCTGGATGCTAACGGTATCTGCGTATCAACAGGTTCAGCTTGCTCATCAGGATCTCTGGCTCCTTCACAGGTTCTGGAAGCTCTGGGAGTGCCTGTAACAAAAATGAACGGAACTATCAGATTCACCGTAGGTGATTTCACAACTGATGAAGATATAGATCGTGTAGTTGAAGTATTAAAGACAGTAGTAACAAGATTAAGAGAAATGTCACCTGTAACAGGTAAGGAAGGATGGTAAATCATGGCTTTATATAACGAAACAGTAATGGAACATTTCATGAATCCACATAACGTTGGGGAAATCGAAAACCCTGATGGTAAGGGTACTTACGGAAGCCCTGTATGCGGAGACATGATGCAGATAACAATTAAAGTAGATGAAAATGAAAAAATCGTAGACGCTAAGTTCAAGACTTTTGGATGCGGTAGTGCTATCGCTTCTTCAAGTATGGCTACAGACATGATCATTGGCATGACTGTTGAAGAAGCACTGGATCTTTCAAATAAGAAAATCGTTGATGAACTGGGAGGACTTCCTCCTGCAAAGATCCACTGTTCAGTTCTGGCTGAACATGCGATCAAGTCAGCAATCTACGACTATGCAACTAAGTATGATAAGACTTATGCAGGTCTGGAAGGTTTCGACCCTAATGCTGAAGAGGATCATCACCATGACGACATTGAAGAAGAATAAAGTTGTTTTAGGCCTTAGCGGCGGAGTGGATAGCACTGCCGCCGCTTTGTTATTACAGGAAAAAGGCTATGAAGTCGTTGGGCTCTTTTTTGATATAGGAAAGGGCGGTCGCGAGCGTGCTGAAACTGTTGCCGGTCAGTTGGGTATTGAATTTATTTACAAGGATGTATCTCAGCTGTTCGACGATCTGATTGTTGGCAATTTCTGTAACGAGTATGCTTGTGCCAGAACGCCAAATCCATGTATCGTATGTAATCCGATGGTTAAGTTCAAAACTTTGCTTGATGCTGCAGATGAAGTAGAAGCATATTACATTGCTACAGGACATTATGCTGATACTTACTATGATGAAGATTCTGATTTATGGTTCATCAAGAAAGCAGCAAATGAAAGAAAAGATCAGTCTTACATGCTTTATCGTTTAGGACAGGAAGCTATCTCAAGACTTATCTTGCCACTGAATGAAATAGATGATAAAGAAAAGGTAAGAGAACTGGCTAGAGAAAAGGCGTTAGTAAATGCAGAAGCTAAGGACAGTCAGGAAATCTGTTTTATCGACACTGATGACAACTACAAGGATTTCCTCAGAAGACGTGGAATAACTGCTTCAAAAGGCGATTTTGT
>JAZUBM010000108.1:0-1819 GCA_045638485.1 Lentihominibacter sp.
GCATATCTTAATTTCATTTCTGCTCTTCCGCAAGGTTTCTTATCCATCTGATTAGGAATAGGGATATCAATATCTACAGAGATTTCATGATGATATCCAAGATATTCATCTATGTTTGCAGCTGCAACTTTACCTGCGGCGATGGCGTTAATAACTGTTGATGGTCCTGTTACGCAATCTCCACCTGCAAATACGCCCTCTATCTTTTCAACGGAGGCGCTTCTGTTGGCTGAGAACAGGCCCTTTGATTCAACCACCGGAACCCCTGAATCTTCGAAATCGCCGTAATCGATACCTTGACCGATGGCTGAAATAATGATGTGGCATGGAATACGTTCTTCCTCAGATTGTGCTGCAACAGGTCTAGGTCTTCCTGATTTATCGGATTCTCCTGCAATCTGAGGCTGTACCCACAATGCTTTAACGTTATCGTCGGCATCCAGTTCTATTCTTACCGGTGCTTTAAGTTCGATAAGAGTACATCCTTCTGCAATCGCTCCATCAATTTCTTCAGGAAGCGCTGTCATGTCATCCTTTCTTCTTCTGTAAACGATATTTACTTCCGATGCTCCCAATCTTTTAGCAGTTCTTGCAACGTCCATAGCTACATTTCCGCCACCGATAACTACTACTGATTTATTCTTGAAATCAGGCATTGCATCATCGCCTATACCTCTGAGCATTTCCACTGCAGGAATAACGCCCTCTCCATATTCTCCTTCTATTCCCAGAGATTTGTGAGTATGAGCACCTATAGAAATATATACTGCGTCGTAATCCGCAATCAGTTCCTTCATGCTCTGTTCTTTATCTGCATCGTAGTCGGTTTTAACTTCTACGCCTGCCGATAATATAGCGTCGATATCCCACTGAAGTCTTTCTCTAGGAAGTCTGTAATTAGGGATACCATATCTAAGCATGCCGCCCAGCTGGCTGCGCTTTTCAAATATAGTTGGCTTGTGACCCATCAGTGCCAAGAAATAGGCTGCTGTAAGTCCGCTAGGACCTCCTCCTATGATGGCAACGCGCTTACCTGTATCATCCATCTTTTCAGGAACTGCCACTGTTTCGCTGCAGTTGTCCACTGCAAAACGCTTCATTCCTCTGATATTTACTGCCGTATCCACAAGTTTTCTTCTGCATCTTTCTTCGCATGGATGCTCGCAAATCAATGCACATACAGTAGGGAACGGATTGTCTTTTCTGATCAGTTTAACAGCGTCATCATATCGGCCGGCTTTTACAAGGGCTGTATAGCCCGGAATATCAACACCTGCAGGGCAAAGTGCCACACAAGGTACCGGCTGCTTATTGGCGATAATGTTATCTGCACATCTGTTATATTCGATATGTTCTATGTAGTCCTCTCTGAAACCTGAGATTCCCCTCAGAACCATATTTGCCGCTTCTGTACCTATGGCACAGTCAGCAGAATCTCTTATAGCTTTAGCAGTGGTTTCCATAAGTTCCAAATCTTCCAGAGAGCTTTCCCCATTAAGTGTAAGGATTTTCTCATACAGCTTCAGAAGCTGTCCTATTCCTACTCGACAAGGAACACATTTGCCACAAGTCTGTGCATGACACAATTTAAGAAATGATGCTGCCATATCAACAGGACACTGCCCAGGTGGGCTGGCAATAATTCTTCTTTCGATGTCCCCATAAAGCCCTTCTACAACCATCTGAGCCCTATCTTTAGCTTTAAACTCCAATCTACTCATGTCAGGTCTTCACCTACCTTTCTATATTCTTGTCCAGAGCCATTCTTATCTGCAATGCTCTAGATTGTACACAAAACCATACAATGTAACCAGTTTCA
>JAZUBM010000109.1:0-16381 GCA_045638485.1 Lentihominibacter sp.
ATTACTCTGCTCTTGATTATGTCTTTAAATTTATATCCTGTAAGCGTTGAGCCGATAAAAATCATAGCCATCGGTGTTGAAATATTTCCTATATAAACCAGATATTCATCCACTGCTTCCGGCAATATTCCTCCCAGTAAGCTTAAGATAAAACCAATTAACAGTGCCAAAATATTAGGGTTTAACAGAAGCTTAAGTGTTGCCTTAATAAATCTCTTCGGAGTAGCTTTTCTGTTATCTGTATGGTTTCTTCTAAGAAGCTTTATCCCATATGTAAAGATAAAAAAGTTCATAGCCGCATTGTGAGCAAGCATCAAGAGCATTCCCATTTCGCCAAAGAAAATCAATGCAACCGGGAACCCCATGAAGCCATCGTTTGGAGTTGCCATGGCAAACTCCAGCGTATTGGACTCTTCCTGAGGGAATTTTCTACCCTTTGCATATCCCAAGCAAACAAAACCATAAATATAGAAACATACCAAGCTTATTATGAAAGCTAAGCCGAAAGAGACTATGATTTCTCCACTCATATCGATGCTTCCTATATTATGAACTATCAAACATGGGTACGCGAAATAGACAATAAGCTTGTTGATACTATTGTTCATCTTATCGTCTATGAAGTTTATTTTTCTCAGGAACCATCCTGTGAAAAGGATGGCAAATAATACAAAATACTTTCCGTACATTTTGATTCCTCATAAAAACTCGGGCCCGAAGGCCCGCGTTTATTTTAACCGTAATATAAATTGTTAGTGATATATTCAGGATCGCTTGTTACGTCGATACCGAGGGCCTTGAGAGTAGTCTCATCTTTATCACTTAAAATAGCCGTACAGTGTGCTTTGCAGCCTCTAAGTTCAGGCAGCTTAGCAAGTACCGCTTCCGCAGATGGGTTAGTAGTAGCGGAAACTGTAAGCGCTGTAAGAATTTCTTCCAAGTTAAGACTTGTTTTGTCTGCCATCAGAACATCAGTCTTAAGTTCCTGTATACCTTTGAGTATATGTGGTGAAATCAAGTGGAGGCTATCTGCCATACCGCAAAGATGCTTGATAGCGTTGAGGACTGCCGCTGCAGCTGCAACCATTCTTCTTGAACTTCTTCCGGTAATGATAGTGCCGTCTTTAAGTTCAAGAGCTACGACTACGACGTTAGCATATCTATCATCGCATTCTTTCTTCATTTCTGCATATTCTCTCGCTGCATTGACTACAGTTCTGTCTTCTACGGAAAGTTCCAGATCGTCCATGAGGAGTTTAACTCTGTCCATAACAGAACTTTCGATCTTACCTTTCTTGTAGTCACACTGAGCGATAATATATCTTCTTATGATTTCCTGACACGCAGCTTCTTTTACTGCATCGTCATCAGTAATGCCAAAGCCAACCATGTTTACTCCCATGTCTGTAGGAGATTTATATTCGGATTCTTCTCCGGTAATCTTTTCGATGATACGCTTTACTACAGGGAAAACATCAAGGTCTCTGTTGTAGTTTACAGCCTTTTCACCGTAAGCTTCCAAATGGAAAGAGTCGATCATGTTAACGTCTTTTAAGTCTGCTGTAGCAGCCTCGTATGCAACGTTTACAGGGTGCTTGAGCGGAATATTCCAAATAGGGAATGTTTCGAACTTCGCATATCCAACCTTGTTGCCGCGCTTGTTTTCGTGGTACAGCTGTGAAAGACATGTGGCCAGCTTACCGCTTCCGCCTCCCGGACCTGTAACTACTGCCAACGGTTTCGTCACTTCGATATATGGGTTAGCACCATAGCCTTCATCACTTACGATAGTTTCTACATCTGTAGGATATCCCTTGGTGAATCTGTGCTTATATGTCTTGATTCCACGACGTTCAAGTCTGTTGATAAACTTATCTACAGCAGGTGAATTTTCTTCGTATCTTGTAACTACAACACTGTTAATTTCCAGGTCGTATTTTCTAAACATATCAATAAGTCTCAGCACTTCCAGATCGTATGTGATGCCGAAATCCTGTCTTGTCTTGTTTGTAGTGATGTCGCCTGAATATACACAGATGATGATTTCTGCCTGATCTTTCATTCTCTGAAGCAGCTTAATCTTGGCGTTTTCATCAAAACCCGGAAGAACTCTCATGGCATGCTTGTCCTGTACCAGCTTTCCGCCGAATTCCAGGTAAAGCCTATTGCCTTCACTATTTTCTATTCTTTCAAGGATATGCTTAGTCTGCATCTCCATATACTTTTCTGCGCTAAAACCTATTACGCTCATTTTGATCTCCTCTGTTAAAAAGTTTTCCACCGGTTATATATATGCTACAGCCATAGTAAGTGTCGTCACTACCATAACCACTATGATTGCGATTGTCACAATTTTAATTGTTTTTTTGCTCATCATGGTGCATCTTCCTCCTGTGCTACATCAATGTTATGTTCAGTTTGTTTCTGCCTTCCAACAGACCTTTGAGACTTATGCTGTAGTCAATGTCTATGTGTCCTTGTCCGTCAGGGGATAATGTGTTTTCCAGCTGATTTGTAAGAACTTCCATTTCTATGGCTCCAAAAGGAGTCTCATAAAAGCCCGAATATCTCTTGCCTTTTTCGAATCTTATTTCGTGACCCATTCTTCCATCGATGCCGATTCTTTTCATCTGAACCTGATCGCCTTTGAACTTGAGCCTTGTCTTGCATCCCGGAATTCCGGAAAGCTCGGATTCTTCATAGATTAAGTACAGTGCCTCGCCCTTTTCATAAAGCTTGGCTTCTGTGACAAATTCCAGGGCATCTTCCCCTGCTTCTTTTGTCACTTGCTGCCCTTTTATTTTAACCATAATTTCTTTCATATTCTCTCTCCCATAAATGCTGCTTTACATATTTGCCAGCATTTCTTCCAATTCTTCCTTGTTGAAGTTGTATTTCTTCAAACAGAACTGGCACTGCAGTTCAGCCTGACCATCTTCTTCGATAATCTGTGTCATATCTTTTCTGCCGATAGTCATAAGTGCCTGTGTCATTCTTTCGTGGCTACAGTCGCAATTCCACTGAATATTTCTTTCTTCCAAAGGTCTTACCTGGAATTCTTCAGGCATATCCTTGAAAATTTCTTCAAGAAGCTTCTGAACCAGGCCGGCTTCTGAAAGGCCTGCAGACTCTTCCATAACTTTGCTGATCAGAGTTGTCATCGGAGGCATCTTGTCCAGCATTACTTCCAGAGCATCGATGGACTCTTCTTTAGCGTCAGGAAGCATCTGGATTACCATTCCTCCTGCCGCTCCTATAGAAAGGTCACGCTCTATCTTAACTCCCAGCGCTACTGATGAGTTCTGTTGCTCTGATATGAAGAAATATGCTGTTAAATCATCTGCAATTTCCCCGCTTACCAGCGCGATAGTTCCGACATATGGTTCTTTAAGACCTAAGTCTTTGATAACTGTGAGCTCACCGATTCCAAGAGAACCACCAACATCAAGTTTACCTTCAGCCTTAAGCGGAAGATCAACATATGGGTTTGAAATGTATCCTTTAACAGTACCATCTCCATATGCAGTTGCCAGAATCTGCTTCGCAGGACCATCTCCCTTAAAGCTTACTGTCAGCTTATCTTTATCATTTTTCATCATGATGCCCATGAGGCCTGCACCTGTGATTACTCTACCAAGTCCGGCAGCAGCAAGAGGTGTTGCATCGTGAAGATCACATGCCCTTTGCACCATGTCTGTAGTTATAGTAATATATACTCTGTAAGATCCACTCTTATCTATTGCGATTAATGCATTGCTCATAATTTATTGTTCCTTTGCCCTAACTTAATTTTTATCATACATAAGTGATTTTATCATATTATAGAGAAAATGTTTAACCTTTTCTTCAGATAATGACATATTTTCAACACCAAATCGACATATTGGCTTTGTATATTAATATTTAACAGGGGTAATAAACTATATATATACTTTTAGAGGTGAGACTATGGACGACTACAGAAAAAATCAAGAAGACAATTTTGGTTATCATTACGGCGAAGGATTTACCATGAGTGACCCGCGACCTACAAATCCTACACCTGCTATGAACATGGAGAGCTCTTACAGACAGACCTATGATGGCGGTGACTTCAGAAAAAAACATCGTAGATTTCGTCCTGAGAAAAATTCGAAACCTATCAACCTTACACGTAGAAGTTTAGCTATTATCGTTGCTGCCTGCGTACTCATTTCCGGGCTGGCAGGTTTTGGCGGAGCCGCCTTAGGCAACGCGATGTTTGATACTCCATATCACGAAGGTAGCAATAAGAAAGCCAGTGCATCTACTTCAGGATATACTCTTGAGGATGCAACGGGATCAAACATGAGCATTCAGGAAATCACCGCTAAAGCAAAACCAAGTGTAGTTGAAATTAAGACCGAAAGCGTTTCTTCCGACGTTTGGATGCAACAATACGTAACAGAAGGTGCTGGAAGCGGAGTCATCATCACCAATGACGGCTATATCGTAACCAATAATCATGTTATAGAAGGTGCAAACAAAATCTTGGTAACAACAGCTTCCGGTAGCGAATACAGTGCTAAGCTTGTTGGAAGTGATTCCACCACAGACGTGGCAGTTCTTAAAGTCAATGCCAAAGGCTTAACACCTGCAACTTACGGTAACAGCGATCAGCTTGCAGTAGGAGATCTTGCCGTTGCCATAGGAAATCCACTTGGCGAACTGGGAGGAACTGTTACAGCCGGCATTATCAGCGCTCTTGATAGACAGCTTGCAATCGATGGCAAAACCATGACGCTCCTTCAAACAGACAGCTCCATAAATCCGGGCAACTCCGGAGGAGGCTTATTCAACAGCGACGGACAGCTTATCGGTGTAGTCGTTGCCAAATCTTCAGGCTCAGATGTTGAGGGACTGGGTTTTGCAATTCCTATCAACACTGCTGCAGATGTTGTTCAGCAACTTATGGATAATGGATATGTAAGCGGACAGCCTTATACCGGAATGTCTTATACCGAAGGGGCTGATGAGTTTGGCGGCTTTGGTTCATTATTTGGAGGACAGTATTCAGGAGGCGTATATATCTATTCTGTAGATGGTAATAATGCTAAGAAGGCCGGTTTCAAAAGCGGGGACTTAGTATACGCAGTCGATGATCAAGTAATAAGTACCTTTGATGAGCTTTCTTCAATCATTACTTCACATAAAGTTGGGGATAAGATCACCTACACTATCGTCCGCGACGGAAGAACTATGGATATTAGTTTCAAATTAGAAGAGAAAAAAGGCGGGGTAAGCTAAACAATTTCAATTTACAAAACAAATCATGCCGCAGGTATATCTACCTGCGGCTTTTTAATAGGGATATTTTGTCACTTTGTGATATAATAATAGTTACACTATATATATCTATCATTAAAGGGCCTTATTTAAAATGCCCTTTCACGCGGAGAATTTTAAATGAAGAAAATTACTATTAATGCTTCAAGAAAATACGACGTCATAATGGAAAAGGGTTCCTTGGAAAAAGCCGGCAAATATATTTGCCAAGCCCTTGGTGCCGGTGCAAGCGCTACTGACGGTATAAGTGTTGCCCTTAAAAAGGTCTGTATTGTTACCGATGCTACAGTAGACAAGCTTTACGGACAGCAGAATCAGGCTTTGTGGAGTTCGCTTAAAGATAGCGGCTTTGACGTATATAAATACGTTTTCCCCGGTGGGGAAACTCACAAAACCCTAGATACAATCTCCGAAATTTTAGAGCTTCTTGCTGAAAACAATTTCACAAGAAGCGACCTGCTCGTTGCCCTTGGAGGAGGGATAACAGGTGATATAACAGGCTTTGCTGCAGCAACATTTCTCAGAGGAATCGAGTTCATTCAAATGCCAACTACTCTCCTCGCTATAATTGATTCTTCCGTAGGCGGAAAGACCGGTGTCAATCTGACTTCCGGCAAGAACCTTGCGGGAGCTTTCTGGCAGCCTAGTCTTGTTATTTTCGATCCAAACGTATTAGAAACGCTAAGTCAGAATCTTAAACTTGACGGTATTGCCGAAGCCATCAAAGCCGGTTTCATAGCTGACGGTAACATTCTTAAACTTATCGATGAGCAATCCGATTTAAATGATCATTCTTTTCTTACTGAACTTAGCGCCATGGCAGTAGAGGTTAAAAGACAAATTGTCGAAAGCGATGAAAGAGAAAGCGGTAAAAGACAACTTCTTAATTTAGGTCATACAGCAGCCCATGCCATCGAAAAATGCAGCGGTTATGAAATAAGCCACGGTCATGCAGTTGCTATGGGAATGGCAATGATATCAACTATAGCCGAAAAGCTTTCACTGTGTGACGAAGGAACTTATGCTCAGATGATGAAAGCTCTTAATAAATTCAATTTCCCTCTGGACGTTCCATATCAAGCAGAAGAACTTGCAAGTGCAGCTTTGTATGATAAAAAACGCAGAGGCGACGAAATAACTCTCGTTATTCCTAAGGCACCGGGAGAATCTTATCTTAAGAAGATTCCGGTTAATCAGCTCCAAGAGATTTTCGCTCTTGGCCTTGAAAGGTAGCTTTAATGAACGTATTGATAAGACCGGGAAAATTGCTAGGAACGATAGACGCAATGCCTTCCAAATCCCATGCCCATAGACTTCTCATAGGGCAAAAGCTGGCGCAGCTTCAGGGGCAGAATAAGGAAGGCTCTCTAGTTATTCCCTCTTTTTCCGACGATATAGACGCAACTAAAAATTGTCTTGTTCAACTGGATAAGGAAATGCCTTTTCTCGATTGCAAAGAAAGTGGTTCTACCCTCAGGTTCATGCTTCCTATAGCTATGGCGCTGAAGGATGAAGCCGTTTTCATCGGATCGGGTCAGCTCCCTTATAGACCACTTTCTCCTCTAAAGGAAGAAATGGAAGCCCACGGATGTACTTTTTACATGGGTAGCAAACACCAGAAAATCAGCGATAAGTACAAGGAAATATGTACTGTATCAGGCAAACTTCAGCCGGGAGAATATTCCTTGGCAGGTAATATCAGTTCACAGTTTGTCACAGGTCTTCTGTTTGCCCTTCCTCTTTTAGACGGCGACAGCACTCTTAGACTTACTACTGCGCTGGAATCTGCAGGATATGTTGATTTGACCCTCGATGTTCTCAAATCATTTGGTATAGAAATCAAACGTGCCGTTTCTGAAGAAGGCTTTGAAATTTATGAGATTCCGGGAAGACAAATATATACAGAACCCGACGATCTTGCCGTTGAAGGAGATTGGTCTAACGGGTCCTTCTGGCTTATGTGCGGAGCTCTTGGCGGTAGCGTAACTGTTAGAGGGCTTTCTCTTGATTCCACTCAAAGAGATAAGGAAATAATAAATGTCCTCGAAGCTATGGGCGCCGATATTGTTGTGGGTGACGGTATAACCATTTCCTGTCCCGGCGGCCTTAAGGGAACAGATGTGAGTGTTGTTCAAACCCCTGATATGGTTCCGGTTCTTGCAGCCGCCATGTCTTTGGCCGAGGGGCATTCAATAATAACAGATGCCGAAAGACTTAAAATAAAAGAGTCAGATAGACTCCGAACAGTTTATGATTTTCTTCATAAGCTGGGAGCTGATATAACTTATGGCGGAACAGGTCTTTCCTTCACAGGAAAAGCTAGGTTAAACGGCGGCGAAGTTGATAGTCACAACGATCACCGCATAGCAATGGCCGCTGCAGTGGCATCATGCGGATGCAAAAGTGCCGTCACCATAACCAATGCCGAAGCGGTCAAGAAATCATATCCGAATTTCTTTGAAGATTTCGCATCCCTTGGTGGTAAGGTAAAAGAAATTTTGTAATCACAAGTTTTATAAATAAAGGAGCTTTAAATGAAATCATCCTTCGGTAAAAACATTAAGGTTTCTATTTGGGGAGGATCCCACGATCCTACTATCGGGGTCGATATTGAAGGCCTTCCTATAGGCACTAAAATAGATATGAATTCTCTTCAATCTTTCATGGATCGCAGAGCCCCGGGAAACAGCCCTTTTGCAACTAAGCGAAAAGAAGCGGATATTCCTGTCCCCGTATCCGGAATTGCTCCAATAATGTTGAACATAATGGAAGTCTCCGATAAGCGAGTATCCTTCGTGATACGAAACACAGACGCTAATTCAACAGATTACAAATCATTAAGAACAATTCCTCGTCCGGGCCATGCCGACTATACAGCAAGACTCCGTTACGGAGACACGCTAAACATGGCAGGAGGCGGCGCCTTTTCAGCGCGAATGACTGCACCCCTTTGCATAGCGGGAGGCATTGCTATGCAAATCCTTGGAAATCATGGAATCCACATCGGCGCTCATATATTTTCTGTAGGTGACATATCAGACACTCCTTTTGATTCAGCCAATATAGCAGAATCAACTCTTACTGAGCTTAAGAAGAGCGATTTCCCTGTGCTGGATATGAAAGCGGGAGAAATGATGAAAGCCCGCATTCTCGAAGTTAAAGAGGCGCAGGACTCCATCGGAGGTGTCATTGAAGGTTGTGTTATCGGTCTTCCCGGTGGAATAGGCGGCGCTATGTACGACGGTATCGAAAGTGCTCTTGCTCCAATTTTGTTTGGAATTCCCGCAGTTAAAGGTGTTGAGTTTGGAGCAGGTTTTGGTGCTACGCAGCTTCTCGGCTCACAAAATAATGATCCGTTTTATTATGACGGAGATAAGGTAAAAACTCGTACCAATAATCACGGCGGAATCCTAGGAGGAATCACTTCAGGAATGCCGTTAATTGCACGACTTGCTTTTAAACCCACTCCTTCCATAAGCATCGAGCAAGATTCTGTGGATCTTAAAACCAAAGAAAATACCAAGCTTGTTATAAAGGGCAGACACGATCCGTGCGTGGTCGTTAGAGCAGTCCCTATCGTAGAGGCAGCTTTAGCTATCGGAATTCTTGACTGCATTATGGATAAAAACACGCGTTAAAGGGAGGAAACTCATGACTAAATATAACCTCGACCAATTAAGAGATAAAATAGACGATATAGATACGCAAATCACTGAACTTTTCAAGCAGCGTATGGAAACCGCTCTGGAAGTGGCTAAATACAAGAAAGAAAATAACATCCCTGTCCTCAACGACAGAAGAGAAAAAGAGGTACTCCATAAAGTATCCGACCAAATCGGAAAGCCACTTGATGGCTATGCCCGTCAGGTATTTGAAACATTATTTGATGTGAGCAAATCATATCAAAATGAATATTTGTCACAGAAATAAGTGGAGATAAACATGAAGTACGGACTCATCGGAAAAACGCTGGTACACAGCTATTCAAAAGAAATACATGAAGCTCTGGGGAAATATTTCTACGAGCTTTTTAGTCTTGCTCCCGAAGAGGTTTCAGAATTCATAAATGCTCGCGACTTCGGCGGTCTCAACGTGACAATCCCGTATAAACAGGATGTTATGTCCATGTGCGATGAGATCTCAGAATTGGCGTCTTCCATCGGTTCCGTAAATACTCTTTATTGGAAAGCGCAAGAAGGAGGCAACCCTATTCTTGTTGGTCACAATACCGATTATGAAGGTTTTCTCTATACTGCAAAGCGCTCTGCTATTGACTTTGCCGGCAAAACAGTTCTGATTCTAGGTACAGGCGGAACGTCTTTAACAGCCAGAAAAGCCGCTGCAAATCAAGGGGCTTCGAAGATATATATTGTCACAAGAAAAGAAATGTCCGCTAAGGCAGACATCTCTTCTAACACACATTATAAGATGATAACTTACGATAATCTTCCTTCCATCGCTGAAGAAATCGAAATTATCGTTAACACTACACCTGTCGGAACTTATCCGAACAATTTGGAATCTGTCATTGATTTAGCTGCTTTCCCTAATTGCGAAGCAGTAATCGATGTTATTTATAATCCATTTAAAACTAAGCTCATTTTAGATGCAGAAAAGGCTAGCTTAAAAACAGCCAACGGATTACCTATGCTGGTGGCTCAAGCAACTGCAGCTGCAGGTTATTTCCTCGGAACCCCGGGTGCTTTTGAATCAGAAAACGAAAGAATAATCGACAAGCTGGCACGCCAAATGAGAAACATCGTTCTCATTGGAATGCCGGGAAGCGGTAAGTCTACCATAGGAAAAATCTTAGCCGATAAAACATCCATGACCTTTGTCGATATGGATGATGAAATCATTAAAAAAACCGGCAAATC
Organism: Lentihominibacter sp.; assembly: GCA_045638485.1. Classification (GTDB taxonomy): domain Bacteria; phylum Bacillota; class Clostridia; order Peptostreptococcales; family Anaerovoracaceae; genus Lentihominibacter. The sequence goes on from JAZUBM010000109.1 coordinate 10,182, forward strand.
CATTCCTCAAATTTTCGAAGAAGTAGGTGAACTCGGTTTTAGAGATATAGAATCTGAAGTTGCAAAAGAGCTGGGCAAAGAACATGGCCTTATCATCGCCACAGGTGGCGGTGCTATTCTGCGTCCCGAAAACATCGATGCTCTTAAACAAAATTCTTTAGTTGTTTATATCAAGCGACCTATTGAAGCTCTTTCAACGAACGGCAGACCTCTTTCCAAAGACCTCGAAACACTACGCCAAATAGAAAAAGACAGAATACCGATTTATGAAGCTGCTGCAGATATAATTTATGATAATCAAAAGGACGAACCCTGTCACAAATTGTTCATGGCCGCCCTTGAAAATTCTTTAATTTCTATGTTATGATATATTTCGTTCCACTTAGGAGCTACTCAATTTAATCTGCGCCCCCTTAGTTAAATGGATATAACAAGCCCCTCCTAAGGGTTAGTTACTGGTTCGATTCCGGTAGGGGGTGCCACTATTCTATTTCCAAACTGCATATGCATATGCACTTCTACCATCGCAAACAAAGCCAACCAATTCTTCGGTTGTAGCATTTTCGCTTAACACTTCATAGTCTTTCATCAGATAGTATCCATAGTCTCCACACGGAACGCATAACTGCCCATCTTCCAGATTAGTAACTTCTTCTGTTACCCATTCTCCGGCACTTACAACGTATACCATCCAGCCTGCGAATTCCGCACCATCCTTTTCTATTGAAACAATTTTATCTCCAATGGCATCTCCAAAAGACATTCCTTCTTCCATTGCCCCTGCACTTAGTTCCGCCTCATATGCATCTGTTTCACCCATCATCATAATTCCACCATTAGCGAATACTGTTACATCAGCTGTTTCTCCGAATGTTCCCTCGTCTGCATCAGCAGATTCGTTTTGTGAACAACCAACCATACAGAATGCTGCTAACATAGCAATCAACATTACCACTAAAATTTTCTTCATCGGAAACCTCCTTTTTATTAATATAATTACCATTGCTTTTCATTCAAATTTTTATTTCATCAACCGCGAATAGTACTTGTCTGCCTGATAAAGTGCAGCTATCGGGTTGTGTCCCAGTACTCTGTCCTTTGTAACAAGTGTAGTACAAAGGGCTTCCGAGTGTTTATAAAACAAACTATCATGTCCGACACACAGGCCAATAACAATATTGAGGTCTGTTTTTTCTTTGTTAAGAAGTTCCGCTTGAAGTATTGGATTGCACATGTTAATACCAACTGTCTCATGTGCCGGATCTATTCCCACCGATACCTTTGGCTTAGCTCCCACTTTGCAAGCAGCGCCCACTACTTCAAATCCTTTGTTTCTAAAAATCGCTGCAGCCGTCCTTGCTTCCTGAATCAAACCAACACATGTAGCAATCCCCAGTTTCTTCGCATCGATTTTTTTCGCAAACTCGCAAATCTCTTCAACTCGCGTCATCTTGCAGTAATTCTCAAACTCCACTTCAGAAGCAGCCATCATAATCTCAGCATTTTCTCCGTTTTCCGTATAAAGCTTCATCGTCGCCGCAAGAAACTCCGGATCCATCTTTGCCGTAATGCAAAATTCAGGATATGCGCCACCCTTTTCGTCACAGCCTTTTCCGGCACAATCTATGCAGCTTCTTTTTATATCTTTATTTTCCTGGCTCATTTTGGTGCTCCTTTCGAGCTTAATTCTTGGCTATATTTTACCACAAAGATTTTCTCAAGTGAAGTTCTCCCTACATCTATTACAGACAATTCTAGTCCAGATTGTTTTTTTGATGTTTTTTTGCAGCCTATCTATATACAAAATATTGTGGATTGTTGTATAATCAAGTCCCAAACAACGGAATATATAGATTTATTTTTAATATAAGGAGGTAATTTATGTCAATTATCATCACAGGCAATGCCGATCCTAAAGAGGCTCAGGCTTATGTAGAATATCTTGAAACTAAATACAACAGAAAACTGGATAGACTGGACATCAAAATCGATGGAGACTATGCAGACCTTGATTACACTTTCTCCAACGTTCCTTTCGAAAGAATCAGACGTATCACAGGATACCTGGTAGGAACTATGGACAACTGGAATGATGCTAAGTCTGCCGAAGAAGCTGACAGAGTTAAACACTCAATTGGAGAGCCTAGCTGCTCTTTGGAAGACCTTTCTTAATGGCGCAAAGCCGCACTTTTGCATTATCAGAGCTTTCTGACTTCAGAAGGCTCTTTTTATATGCAAATGATTACTGTTGTGGTATACTTATTGTGTATGTTTGCAATTTAATGTGTTAATACAAATTTTAAATATCAAGGAGGCTTATCATGGCAGTATTAATTAAGAATGGTATCGTTGTAACGGCTGATAATGAGTTTAAAGCAGACGTTTATGTAGATGGCGAAAGCATCAAAGCCATCGGCGAAAACCTGCACGCAGCTGAAGGTGATGAAATCATCGATGCAGAAGGTAAGTATATACTGCCGGGCGGCGTTGACCAGCACGTTCATTTTTCTTTTACTTACAAAGGCAGTAAGGTACGAGGTTTTGAAACTTCCAATGCTGCTGCAGTTGGCGGAACTACAACTCTCATCGAGTTCGTAAACCAGGTTGAAGGTAAAGGTCTTGTTGAAACAATCGAAGACTATCGCAAGACAGATGCTGACGGAATTGCCATGGTAGACTACTCTTTCCACAGCGTAATGACCGATCCTCGCGATGAAGTTATTGAGGAAATACCTAAGCTGGCTGAAGCAGGCTATCCTACAATGAAACTTTTCATGGCTTACAAGGGAATGTTCTTCCACGCTGATGACGATGCTATCCTTAAAGCTCTCTACAAAGGAAAAGAAGCCGGCGTTACAATCATGGTTCATGCTGAAAACGCCGATATGATAGATGTTAAAACTAAGCAGCTTATCGCAGAGGGCAAAACTGAACCTTATTACCACGCAGTAAGCCGTCCGCCTGTAGTAGAAGCAGAAGCTACTCGTAGAGCAATTTATCTTGCAGAAATGGCAGACGCTCCGCTGTATGTTGTTCATGTTTCATGCAAAGAAGCACTTGAAGAAATCAAACAGGCTTATGGTCGCGGCCAGAGAGTTTTCGGCGAAACTTGCTCCCACTATTTGGTTCTCGATACAGAAGATCTTGCTAAACCAAATTTCGAAGGAGCTAAATATGTTTGCTCACCTGCACTGAGAACGGAAGAACACAGAGCTGCTCTGTGGGAAGCAGTTGACAGAGGCTGGCTCAATGCTATCAGTTCAGACCACTGTGGATTCGACTATGCAGAGCAAAAGCACATGGGATTCGGCGAAGGAAATTCATTTGCTGATATTCCTAACGGTGCACCAAGCCTTCAGAATAGACTTAACGTTCTGTGGACTTACGGCGTATGTGAGAACAAAATTTCAAGAAGCAGACTTGTTGACCTTTATGCTACAAGTCCTGCTAAAGTTAACGGCCTGGACAAGAAGGGTCAGCTGGCAGTAGGTTTTGACGCTGATATCGTAATCTTTGATCCTAACTACGAAGGTGTTATGAGTGTAGAAAATAACCTGGAAGGCGTTGACTACTGTCCATTCGAAGGATTCCCTCAGAAGGGCCGCCCTGAAACAGTATTCTTAAGAGGTCAGAAAATCGTAGATGATGCTAAGTACATCGGATACAAAGGACAGGGTAAACTTGTTGCAGGTAAACCTTACGGCTCAGCTTATAAATAAAATATTTGGTGCGGCATATCCGCATCATAAAAGGACTGGATATGAAAATAAATTCAACAAGACTTCTCGAAAGGCTCAATGACCTTAAGAAGTTTACAGATACTCCCGGCAACGGCGTTACTCGCTTCTCTTATGGTGTTCAAGATGCTTGTGCACGCGAATACATACTTGAGAAGGCCGTAGATGCCGGATGTACAGTGGATATAGACGCTGTACAAAACATCCGAATCGGCCTTAAGTCCAATGCACCCGGCAAGAAAATTGTTATGGCCGGCTCTCACATCGATACCGTTAACCATGGAGGTTGGCTTGATGGTATTTACGGTGTATGCGGTGCGTTGGAAGTCATGGAAACTCTCGCGGAAAGAGCTGCTGTCACTGATCCATCTAGCGGAGATGTAGATGCCAGCGTTCTTGACCCTCGCAAACTCCCATGCAATTACGAAATGGTGATCTTTGCAGAAGAAGAAGGTTCAAACTTCGGCTCAACCATGACAGGGAGTAAATTCGTAACCGGCATTTACAATGAAGACGATTTGTCCAAGCTTAAAAACGATAAAGGTCAAACTTTAAGGCAAGTTCTGGTCGGTCTGCCGATGCAAGACGACGAGGAAAGTTCTATCAATGTTTATAGTGATGAACCTTTTGATAACGAAAAAATCCTTTGGGATTTCAGCGAAATAAAGACTATGCTTGAGCTACATATTGAGCAGGGACCTGTGCTGGACGAAGAAGGTCTCAACATTGGAATTGTAGACTCCATCTACGGAATGCGTGTCATAGAAGTGACCATCTCCGGAGTAGGAAACCATGCAGGTGCAACACCTATGGGTATTCGTTACGATGCTCTTTGCACTGCAGCAGAATGTATACTTGAAGCTGAACGTTTCGTTAAAACCGATGAGGATCACAGAACTGTTGTTACTATTGGAAAAATGGATGTTTTCCCTAACTGGTCTAATGTTATTCCTGAACGCGTTAAGTTCACAGTGGAAGTTAGGGACAAAGACAATTCCAAGATAAATTATTTCATGGACGGCATTGCAGAACGAATCAAGCAAATTGCCGAAAACAGAAAAGTTCGATGTGAAATCAGCGAACACTCGAGTTCTAATCCGTTGTATTTGACTAAGAGGCTCAAAGACCTCATGGTTAAGCAAGCGGAAACACAAGGCCTCGCATATAAGGTTATGGATAGCGGTGCTGTTCATGATGCTTGTATGATTGCCAATTTTGTGGACACGGGAATGATCTTTGTCCCAAGCATTGATGGACGAAGTCATGTCCCTGAAGAAAATACAAACGAAGAAGATATTATTGCAGGAGTGCAGTTCCTGATGGATACAGTGCTCAACGAAATGAAAACGGAGGTATAAAGAAAATGTACAAGGACGCTATAAGAGCAGCCTGGGCTGAAATCAACATCACTAACCTTGACTTTAACATCAAGCAAATCAAGGAAAAGGTTGGCCCAAATAAGAAAATCACAGGTATCATCAAGGCTGATGGATATGGCCATGGCTCAGTTAAGGTGGCCACAGTTCTGAGAGCTAATGGGATCGAATCTTTTGGTGTTGCTACACTTTCTGAAGCTGTTCGTTTGAGAGAGGCCGGTTTTGTTACAGAAGAAATCGTTGTTCTCGGACTGACTCCGGACCCATACGTTGACGTTATCATTGAACACAGACTTACTCCTGTAGTTTGTGATTTTAATAATGCTCAGGCCATCTCACTGGCTGCGGAAAAAGCAGGAATTATCATTAAGGGATATATCGCTGTTGATACAGGTATGGGAAGAATCGGATATTGCCCTGAAGATGCGGCTGCAATTGAAGATGTTAAGGCAATTTCCGGATTATCAAACTTCAAAATTCAAGGCTTATTCTCACACTTTGCTACCGCAGATGCAGAAGATAAGACTTACTCTGCAGTTCAGGAACAGAGATATTCAGTATTCTACAAGAAACTGGTTGATGCAGGCGTGAAGTTCCCTATCAGAACATTATCAAACAGTGCAGCTATCATGGAAATCGCTTCTGCTCACTACGATATCGTTCGTCCCGGAATCATTCTCTACGGATGCTACCCTTCAGATGAAGTTGACAGAAACCAGATTGAACTTAAGCCTGTAATGTCAGTTAAGGCAAACATCGTTCATCTCAAGAAGGTTCCTGCAGGAACAACAGTAAGCTACGGCCGTAAATGGACTGCAACTAAAGATAGCCTTATTGCTACAATTCCTCTGGGATATGCAGACGGTTTCCCTAGACCATATTCCGGCAAGGGTAAAGTTCTGGTAAACGGTGTTGAAGCTCCTATCGCAGGAAACATCTGTATGGACCAGTGCATGATCGATGTAACTAACGTTCCTTACGTTCGTCTTGGCGACGAAGTTACTATCATGGGTAAAGACGGAATCTATGAAATCTTAGCTGATGATATCGCTACAGCTACAGGCACAATCAACTACGAAATCGTTTG
>JAZUBM010000110.1:0-13436 GCA_045638485.1 Lentihominibacter sp.
GATACTCGATGTAATTGTACCTACAGAAGACAGAGTAGAAGTAAAAGGCGGACAGCGTAAGGTTAAGACCAGAAAGATGTTCCCCGGATACGTTCTTGTAAAAATGATAGTTACTAATGAATCATGGTACCTGGTTAGAAATACTCAGGGAGTTACAGGTTTTGTAGGACATGGTTCAAACCCGGTGCCGCTCACAGTTGAAGAAGTGAGAAGAATGGGCATCGAAAAGATATACATCGATCTGGATGTGGAAGTTGGCGATACAGTTAAAGTTATCAACGGACCATTCGAAAACTTCATGGGAGTTGTTGAAGAGGTCAATATGGAAAAACAGACACTGAGAGCTAAGGTTTCCATGTTCGGAAGAGACACCCCTGTAGAACTGGATTTTGCACAAGTAGATAAAATGTAGTGAAATCCTTCTATTATATCGACCCCGTTGGGGAATCTTAAGAAAGGAGACGAACAATGGCTAAGAAAATTACTGGATACATCAAGCTCCAGATTCCAGCCGGCAATGCAAACCCAGCACCTCCTGTAGGTCCTGCTTTAGGTCAGCATGGTGTTAACATCATGGACTTCTGTAAGCAGTTCAACGCTAAGACACAGGATCAGCCGGGAATGATCATTCCTGTAGTAATCACTGTTTATGCAGACCACTCTTTCTCATTCATTACAAAGACACCGCCTGCAGCAGTATTACTGAAGAAAGCAGCAGGTCTTGATGCAGCATCAGGTGAGCCTAACAAAACTAAGGTGGCTACACTGTCATATGCACAGGCAGAAGAGATCGCTAAGACAAAAATGCCGGATCTGAATGCAGCAAGCCTTGAAGCAGCAACAGAAATGATCAAGGGTACTGCAAGAAGCATGGGAATCGTTATCGAAGACTAAGTCAGTGGGAGGTCATAGACCGTTAGTACCACAAGGAGGAAAACAAAATGCCTAAAAGAGGTAAAAATTACAAAGAAGCTGTAAAAGAATTCAACAAAGCTGAACTTCATGATCTTGATCAGGCTATGGAAATCGTTATCAAGACTTCCAAGGCTAAGTTCGATGAAACTGTAGAAGTTCACACAAGACTGGGCGTAGACGGAAGACACGCTGACCAGCAGGGTAGAGGCGCTATCGTACTTCCTCACGGAACAGGTAAAGAAAAGAGAGTATTAGTATTTGCTAAGGGACCTAAGGCAACAGAAGCAGAAGAAGCAGGCGCTGAATTTGTAGGAGCTGAAGAAATGGCTCAGAAGATCCAGAGCGAAAACTGGTTTGACTTCGACGTTGTTATCGCAACTCCTGATATGATGGGCGTTGTAGGTAGACTTGGTAAGATCCTGGGACCTAAGGGACTGATGCCAAACCCTAAATCCGGTACTGTAACTATGGACGTAGCTAAGGCTATCGCTGAAGTTAAGGCTGGTAAGGTTGAATATCGTCTGGACAAGACAAACATCATCCACACACCAATTGGTAAGGTTTCATTCGGACCTGAAAAACTGATGGACAACTTCAATGCACTGATCGGCGCTATCATCAAGGCTAAGCCTGCAGCAGCTAAAGGTCAGTACCTGAAGAGCGTAACAGTAGCTTCAACAATGGGCCCTGGAGTAAAAATCAACCCTATGAAGCTGGGTCAGTAAACAATTAAGTAAGAAAATAAAGAACCAAAGACAGCAGGGGGAATGCAAAGCGCAGGTGCGCTGCTAACCTTAATAATCCTGCCGAGGTACAATGTAAATATATGTGCCTTGTTGTCTTGGAAGATGGCAAGGCGTTTTTATAGCGTACCTGATTTGTGATGAAAATCACAGCAAATATTTAGAAAGGAGAACGCGTAATAATGAAAGAAATTCTGAAGCAGAAGCAGATAATTATTGACGAAATTAGAGACAAGTTTGAAAGAGCTGAGTCTGCTGTAGTTATCGATTATATCGGTATCACAGTAGCACAGGCAGATGCTATGAGAAAAAAGCTTCGTGAAGCTAACGTAGACTACACAGTTTACAAGAACACTCTCGTTAAGAGAGCAATCGCAGGAACAGAGTGGGAAGCTCTGGGCGAAGTTCTTGAAGGACCAAGTGGATTCGCATTCAGCTTTGACGATGCTACAGCACCTGCAAGAGTTCTGAACGAATCAATCAAAGAATACAAGAAGATGGAATTCAAGGGTGGTGTTGTTGAAGGCGCTGTATACGGTAAGGAAGATATGCAGGCAATCGCAAACATCCCATCAAGAGAAGTCCTCATCTCAAAGTTTATGGGAAGCATCCAGTCACCTATCGCAAACTTCGCGAGAGTGGTACAGCAGATTGCAGAAGCAAAAGAAGCGTAAGAAATATAGTAGCTTAAACTTTTGCGAAACATTTAATTAAAAAATAAGAATATAAAGGAGAAATAAAATGAATAGAGAACAGATCATCGAAGCTATCAAAGAGATGTCAGTATTAGAACTTAACGAACTGGTTAAGGCTTGTGAAGAAGAATTTGGCGTAAGCGCAGCAGCAGGAGTTGTTGTAGCAGCAGCTGGAGCAGCAGAAGAAGCTGAAGAACAGACTGAATTCACAGTAGTTCTGAAGGAAGTTGGATCAGAAAAGATCAAGGTTATCAAGGCTGTAAGAGAAATCACTGGCCTGGGACTGAAGGAAGCAAAGGAAATCGTAGACGGAGCACCTTCAAACCTGAAGGAAGGCTGCGAAAAGGCAGAAGCAGAAGCTTACAAGGCTCAGCTGGAAGAAGTTGGCGCAGTAATCGAACTGAAGTAATTAACCTTACTAATAAACCAACAAACAAAGCGGATCAAAAACGATCCGCTTTTTTTATTATGAAAACTTTCCCAAATCCTATTGACGATTTGACAACCTTGTGATAACATATTAAACTGCCCTGCAAATGTAATTTGTGAGGTTTAATCCGACTTTGTTAATATAATAAGGAGTGATGACTATGCCAAATCCGATAAAATTAGGTAGAAAAGAACGAATGACCTTTTCAAAGATCAACGAAGTGGCAGAAATGCCAAATCTGATTCAAATTCAGACAGATTCGTATGATTGGTTTATTAAAGAAGGTCTTCGTGAGGTTTTTGAGGACATTTCGCCAATCAAAGATTACGCGGACAATCTGGTTCTCGAATTCATTGACTACTCACTTACAGACCCTCCTAAGTATGAACAGGAAGAATGTAAGGAGAGAGATGTTACCTATGCAGCTCCTCTTAAGGTGAAAGTAAGACTAGTAAACAAGGAAACCGGGGAAGTAAAGGAACAGGAAGTATTCATGGGAGATTTCCCTCTCATGACAGAAAAGGGTACCTTTATTTATAATGGAGCAGAAAGAGTTGTTGTAACTCAGCTGGTTCGTTCACCTGGACCTTACTATGACAGAGAAATCGATAAATCAGGCAAAAACTTATTCTCAACCACTGTTATTCCTAACAGGGGTGCTTGGCTTGAGTATGAAACTGATTCAAACGAAATCATTTCTGTAAGAGTTGACAGAACAAGAAAGCAGCCTGTTACTACCCTTCTTAGAGCTCTGGGAATGGGCAGCAACCAGGAAATCATAGACATTTTTGGTGAAGAACCAAGACTTCTCAGAACTTTAGAGAAGGATACAACTACGAACTACGAAGAAGGTCTGAAGGAAATCTACAAAAAGTTGAGACCGGGTGAACCACCTACACTGGAAAGTGCACAGTCTCTCTTTAACTCAATGTTCTTCGACCCTAAGCGTTACGATCTGGCAAAGGTTGGCAGATACAAGTATAATAAAAAGCTTGGTCTGTTCAACCGTATTTGTGGTGCAGTTGCAGCTGAACCGATTGTTGATCCTAACACAGGTGAAATCCTTGCGGATGCAGGACAGAAAATCGACAAGGATCTGGCTACAGTCATTGAAAACTCAGGTATCGAGTTTGTAATGATTCAGAGTAACTACGACGAAAACGTTTCCACTAAGGTTATCGGTAACCAGTTCGTAGATCTCGCTGCATATATTGAATTTGATACTTCAGATCTTAACGTTGCAGATAAGGTTTATTATCCTGTACTGATGGAAATCCTGCAGGAAAATGAAGATCAGGAATCAATTAAAGAAGCGCTTCAGCTGAGAAAGAATGAGCTGTCACCTAAGCACATTCTGGTTGCTGACGTAATCGCTTCAGTCAGCTACCTGCTGAACTTGAACTATGGCATAGGAAAAATCGATGATATAGACCATCTGGGTAACAGAAGACTCAGAAATGTAGGAGAACTTCTGCAGAACCAGATTAGAATAGGCCTTTCCAGAATGGAAAGAACTATTAAGGAAAGAATGACAACTCAGGACATCGCTGAAGTAACTCCACAAGGACTGATGAACATCAGACCTGTTACTGCTGCTGTTAAGGAATTCTTCGGAAGTTCACAGTTGTCACAGTTTATGGACCAGACTAACCCTCTGGCAGAACTGACACACAAGAGAAGACTTTCTGCACTGGGTCCGGGAGGACTTTCCAGAGAAAGAGCGGGCTTCGAAGTTAGAGACGTTCACCACTCACATTACGGTAGAATGTGTCCTATCGAAACTCCAGAAGGTCCAAATATCGGTCTGATTGGTTCCCTCACAACATACGGAATCATCAACCAGTATGGATTTATCGAAACTCCATATAGAGTAGTAGATAAAGCTACAGGAAGAGTTACAGAAGAAATCCATTATCTGACTGCAGATGATGAAGAAGATAAGATTGTAGCACAGGCTAACGAACCTCTCGATTCAGAAGGTAAGTTTGCTAACTTAAAGGTAGCTGCAAGAGGAGTAGGTGGAGAAATCGACCTGGTTCCTAGAGATGCTATCGACTACATGGACGTATCACCTAAGCAGGTAGTATCAGTTGCTACTGCAATGATTCCGTTCCTTGAAAACGACGACGCCAACAGAGCCCTGATGGGTTCCAACATGCAGCGTCAGGCTGTACCTTTGATGGTTACAGAAGCTCCTATCGTAGGAACAGGTATGGAGCATAAGGCTGCTAAGGACTCAGGTGTTGTTATCATTGCAAAGAATGCCGGAACTATCGACTTCGTTGATGCGGACAAGATTGTTGTTCTCAGAGATGACGGCGAAGGTAAAGATGAATACAAGCTGCTCAAGTTCAAGCGTTCAAACCAGGGTACTTGTATTAACCAGAGACCTATCGTATTTAATGGAGAACATGTTGAAGCCGGTGAAGTTATTGCCGATGGTCCTTCAACTGAAAACGGTGAAGTAGCTCTTGGTAAGAACCTCCTGATCGGATTTATGACTTGGGAAGGTTACAACTACGAAGACGCTATCATCCTTAATGAAAGATTGATCATGGAAGACGTTCTTACGTCAATCCATATTGAAAAATACGAAGCAGAAGCCAGAGATACTAAGCTGGGACCTGAAGAAATCACAAGAGACATCCCTAACGTGGGTGAAGATGCACTGAAGGATCTGGACGAAGAAGGTATCATCAGAAAGGGTGCTGAAGTAAACTCATCTGATATCCTGGTAGGTAAGGTAACTCCTAAGGGTGAAACTGAACTGACTGCTGAAGAAAGACTTCTCCGTGCTATCTTTGGTGAAAAGGCAAGAGAAGTAAGAGACACTTCACTGAGAGTGCCTCATGGTGAAACAGGTATTGTAGTAGACGTTAAAGTATTCTCAAGAGAAAACGGCGACGAACTGCCTCCTGGAGTAAATAAATTAGTAAGATGTTATATCGCTACTAAGAGAAAGATTAACGTTGGTGACAAGATGGCGGGAAGACACGGAAATAAGGGTGTTATTTCCAGAATTTTGCCTGAAGAAGATATGCCGTTCCTGGAAAACGGTCAGTCACTGCAGGTAATGCTTAACCCACTGGGCGTACCTTCCCGAATGAACGTAGGTCAGGTACTGGAAGTTCATCTCGGTCTTGCTGCAAAGAGCAAGGATTGGTACATTGCAACACCTGTATTCGATGGAGCTAACGAAAAAGACATCATAAAACTGCTTGGTGAAACCGGACATAGCGAAACAGGTAAGCTGTGGCTTAGAGACGGTAGAACAGGTGAATACTTCGATAACCCTGTAACAGTTGGTTACATGTATATGCTGAAGCTGCATCACCTGGTAGATGATAAGATCCACGCAAGAAGTACAGGTCCTTACTCACTGGTAACACAGCAGCCTCTGGGTGGTAAAGCTCAGTTCGGCGGACAGCGTTTTGGTGAAATGGAAGTATGGGCACTGGAAGCTTATGGTGCTGCATATACACTGCAGGAAATCCTGACAGTGAAGTCCGACGATATCGTAGGTCGTGTTAAGACTTATGAATCAATCGTTAAGGGTGAAAATATCCCTGAACCTGGTATTCCTGAATCATTCAAGGTTCTCATTAAGGAAATGCAGAGCTTATGCCTCGATGTTAAGGTTCTTACTGAAGACAATGAGGAAATTGAAATCAAGGAAACCAGCGAACTGGAAGACATCCCTGTTATTGAAGACATGGTAGATGTTGAACTGGACGAAGCACAGGTTGAAGAAGACGAAAACATCGATGTTATCGATGAAGATGAAGAGGACTTCGAAAATGAAGAACCTGTTATCGATTTCGTAGATCTTACAGCTGATGATAGAGAAGAATTATAGGAAAGGGGAAGTGACAGATGAGCGATAACAATAATTACGAATTGAATAATTTCGAATCTCTGCAGATCGGTCTTGCTTCTACTGAAAAGATCCTGACATGGTCACACGGAGAAGTTACTAAGCCTGAAACTATAAACTACAGAACTCTCAAGCCTGAAAAAGACGGTCTTTTCTGCGAAAAGATTTTTGGACCTACTAAGGACTGGGAGTGCCATTGCGGTAAGTACAAGAGAATCAGATACAAGGGTATCGTTTGCGATAAGTGCGGAGTTGAAGTAACTAAGGCAAAGGTAAGAAGAGAGAGAATGGGCCACATCAAGCTGGCATCACCTGTATCTCACATTTGGTATTTCAAGGGCATCCCATCAAGAATGGGATTGGTTCTTGATATCTCACCAAGAACACTGGAAAAGGTTCTGTACTTTGCTAATTTCGTAGTTACTGATCCGGGTAACACAGATTTCGCATACAAAGAAATCCTGACTGAAGATCAGTACAGAGAAGCAAAAGATGATCCTAACAACAAGTTCAAGGCAGGAATGGGTGCTGAAGCAGTAAGAGAACTGTTGACTCATATTGACCTTGAAGAACTGTCAAAGGAACTGAGAGAAAAGCTTGTTGCTGCAACAGGCCAGAAGAAAATCAGAATCGTTAGAAGACTGGAAGTTATCGAAGCGCTGAGAACATCAGGAAACAGACCTGAGTGGATGGTACTGGAAGTAATTCCTGTAATCCCTCCTGATCTGAGACCTATGGTACAGCTGGACGGTGGCAGATTTGCGACTTCCGACCTGAACGATCTTTACAGACGTGTAATTAACAGAAACAACAGACTGAACAGACTTCTTGAACTGGGAGCTCCTGACATCATCGTTAGAAATGAAAAGAGAATGCTGCAGGAAGCAGTAGACGCCCTCATCGATAACGGTAGAAGAGGAAGACCTGTAACAGGACCGGGATCAAGACCTCTGAAGTCATTATCAGATATGCTTAAGGGTAAGCAGGGTAGATTCAGACAGAACCTGCTGGGTAAGAGAGTTGACTACTCAGGCCGTTCTGTAATCGTAGTAGGCCCTGAACTGCGTTTCTGGCAGTGTGGTCTTCCTAAGAAGATGGCCCTGGAGCTGTTCAAACCATTCATCATGAAGAAGCTGGTAGAAAACGGCAATGCACATAACATTAAGAGTGCTAAGAGAATGGTTGAAAAGGTGAGACCTGAGGTTTGGGACGTTCTTGAAGGCGTTATCAAGGAGCATCCTGTAATGCTGAACCGTGCCCCTACTCTCCACAGACTGGGTATCCAGGCATTTGAACCTGTACTGGTAGAAGGTAAGGCTATCAAGCTTCACCCACTGGCATGTACAGCCTTCAACGCCGACTTCGACGGAGACCAGATGGCGGTACACGTACCACTGAGCGTAGAAGCACAGGCAGAAGCAAGATTCCTGATGCTTTCCATTAACAACATCCTGGCACCTAAGGATGGATCACCAATCACAACACCTACACAGGACATGATCCTGGGAAGTTACTATCTGACTCACCCTGGTCAGGAAGAAGGAAAGAGAACTTCTGCTGCTGAAAAGGGAGATGGAAAGGTATTCACAGATATTTCCGAAATGCTGATGGCATATCAGAACGGTACTGTTGGCCTCCATGCAAGAGTTAAGGTAAGAATGTATGCAGGTGAAGAAGATACTAGAGGTAAGCTGGTAGAATCAACAGTAGGTAGATTTATCTTTAACCAGCAGATTCCTCAGGATCTTGGATACGTAGAAGACAGAGAAGCAGATCCATATTCACTGGAAATCGACTTCCTGTGCGATAAGAAGAAGCTGGGACAGATCATCGACAGATGTTACCGTATCCATGGTAATACTAAGACAGCTATCATGCTGGACTACATTAAGGATATGGGCTTCCATTATTCAACTATCGCTGCTATCACAATCAGTATCTCCGACATGGAAATTCCTGAAAATAAGGAAGACATCCTCAGAGGAGCTGAACAGATGGTAGATAAATACGAAATGGCATTCAGAAGAGGTCTCGTATCCGATCAAGAAAGATACGAGAAGGTTATAGAAATCTGGAATAAAGCAACTGATGATGTGGCAGACGCTCTGATGGAATCACTTGGTTCACTGAACAACCTGTTCATCATGGCTCACTCCGGAGCGAGAGGTAGTAAGAACCAGATTAAACAGGTAGGCGGTATGAGAGGTCTGATGGCGAGTGCTACAGGTAAGACTATCGAAATCCCTATCAAGTCAAACTTCCGTGAAGGACTTTCCGTACTGGAATACTTCATTTCATCCAACGGTGCTAGAAAGGGTCTGGCCGATACAGCCCTGAGAACAGCCGACTCAGGTTACCTGACTAGAAGACTGGTAGACGTTTCTCATAACGTTATCGTTAGAGAAGATGACTGCGGAACTGACGAAGGTATCGAAGTAAAGGCATTCACTGACGGTAAGGAAGTTATCGAAAAACTGAAGGATCGTATCGTGGGCAGAACTGCTCTGCTGGATATTTGTCATCCTGAAACAGGCAAGCTGATTGTTGAACAGGATCAGGAAATTTCCGAAGACGCTGCTGCTGCAATCGAAGCTGCAGGTATCGAATCTGTTGCTATCAGATCAGTAATGACTTGCCACAGCAAGACAGGCGTATGTGCTAAGTGCTATGGTAGAAACCTGGCAACAGGCGAAGGCGTAAACATCGGTGAAGCTGTAGGTATCACTGCGGCTCAGTCAATCGGTGAACCTGGTACACAGCTGACAATGAGAACATTCCATACCGGTGGTGTAGCGGGTGCCGATATCACTCACGGTCTGCCAAGAGTAGAAGAATTGTTCGAAGCTAGAAAACCTAAGGGTCTTGCAATTATCTGTGAAGCTGATGGTACAGTAGTATCTATCGCTCCAACAATGGATAACAAGACTGAAGTTAAGGTAAGAGGCGAAGAGGAAAGAATTTACGAAATCCCTTACGGTGCTCGTATCGCAGTTGCTGAAGGCGAATACGTTCTCGCAGGCGACAACATTACAAAGGGACCTCTCGATCCTAAGGATATCCTGAGACTAAACGGAGTTGAAGGTGTATACCAGTACCTGCTTAAGGAAGTACAGCGTGTATATAAGCAGCAGGGTGTAGACATCAACGATAAGCACATTGAAGTAATCGTTGGTCAGATGCTGAGCAAGATGAAGGTTAACGATCCGGGAGATACAGGATTGCTGCCTGGAGGTCAGTACAGCAAGTTCGAAATCGAAGAAGCTAACGAAGAAGCTATCGCTGCAGGCGGACAACCGGCAGATGCTGAAAGACTGCTCCTCGGTATCACTAAGGCTTCACTGGCAACTAATTCATTCCTGTCAGCTGCATCATTCCAGGAAACTACAAGAGTCCTGACAGATGCTGCTATCAAGGGCAAGAATGACAAGCTCCTTGGTCTCAAGGAAAATGTTATCATCGGTAAGCTGATTCCTGCCGGTACAGGTATGAAGAAGTACAGATCCATCGATCTTGACTATGGTGTAAATACTGCACTTATCGATGCATACAGAGAAATGCAGAGAGAAATGGAACTGGAAGATGATGATGAAGATATGGCAGATGTAGTTCCTGTAATGGGAACAGGCGATGACTTGGCAGCAGCTGAAGAATTTGCAGCTGAGATGACTGCAGGTGCTGATATCGAAATCATCGAATACGAGGAATAAAAACCTTGTAATATTAACGTAAATATGTTGACATTACAATCATATACGTGATAAAATGTATGCTGGTTTGAGCTGTCCAAAAAGCTTGACCAGCATATTTTACTTTTGAAGAAAGGAGAAAAAGGATGCCTACAATTAACCAATTAGTACGTCAGGGCAGAACCAGCAGTGAAAAGAAGTCAACAGCTCCTGCTCTTAACAAGGGAATGAACTCCCTGAGAAGAGTTGCGACAGATGTTAGCTCACCTCAGAAGAGAGGCGTTTGCACATCAGTTAAGACTGTTACTCCTAAGAAGCCAAACTCAGCTCTTAGAAAAGTAGCAAGAGTTCGTCTCACTAACGGAATCGAAGTTACAGCATACATCCCTGGAATCGGACATAACCTCCAGGAACACAGTGTTGTACTGATCAGAGGCGGAAGAGTTAAGGACCTCCCAGGTGTAAGATATCACATCGTTAGAGGTACACTCGATACTGCAGGCGTTGCAGACAGAAGACAGGCTCGTTCCAAGTATGGAGCTAAGAGACCTAAGCAGAAGTAGTAATCGGTAAATTTTAAGTGCCTTTGACCTATTCAATATATAGATCAATGTGCACCACGCACGCAATGATCGTAGTCACTCATTTGACCGGGTTGTTGTGTTCGAGTACCGAATAGTTAATTTAACAGGAGGGAAGAGAAGTGCCAAGAAAAGGAAATGTACCTAAGCGTGAAGTACTTCCAGATCCGGTATACGGTAGCGTTGTTGTAGCTAAGCTGATCAACAGCGTTATGCTGGACGGAAAGAAAGGTGTAGCTCAGAAGATCGTATATGATGCTTTCGATCAGATTAAGGAAGCAACTGGCGAAGAACCTTTGGAAGTATTTGAAAAAGCAATGAACAACATTATGCCGGTTCTTGAAGTTAAAGCTAGAAGAGTTGGTGGTGCGAACTACCAGGTTCCAATCGAAGTAAGAGCTGACAGACGTCAGACACTGGGACTCAGATGGCTTACAAAGTATACAAGAGCTAGAGGCGAAAAGACTATGTCAGATAGACTGGCAAAGGAACTGATGGATGCTGCAAACAACACAGGAGCATCAGTTAAGAAAAAGGAAGATACTCACAAGATGGCAGAAGCCAACAAGGCATTTGCACATTACAGATGGTAGTATGATGTTAATAACATCATTATAAAAGCAGGAAGGAGGATAATATGTCAAAAAGAAGTTTTCCGTTAGAAAAGACTAGAAATATCGGCATCATGGCGCATATCGACGCCGGAAAAACTACAACCACAGAAAGAATTCTGTTCTACACAGGAAGAACTCATAAGCTTGGCGAAACTCATGAAGGTGGAGCTACTATGGACTGGATGGAGCAGGAACAGGAACGTGGTATCACAATTACCTCTGCTGCTACTACAGCCCAGTGGAAAGACACTAGAATCAATATCATCGACACACCGGGACACGTTGACTTTACTGTAGAAGTTGAACGTTCACTGAGAGTACTTGACGGAGCTGTTACAGTTCTGTGTGCAAAAGGTGGGGTTGAACCGCAGTCAGAAACTGTTTGGAGACAGGCAGAAAAGTACGGAGTTCCTCGTATGGTATTCATAAATAAGATGGACATCCTGGGAGCTAACTTCTACCGTGTAGTAGATATGATTAAAGACAGACTGAAGGCTAACGCAGTGCCAATTCAGCTGCCTATCGGCAAGGAAGATACATTTGTCGGAATCGTTGACCTGGTAGAAATGAAAGCAGAAATCTACAAGGATGACCTCGGTAAGGAATACGAAACAGTAGAAATCCCTGCAGAAATGGCTGATGACGCAGAAATGTGGCGTGACCAGCTGGTAGAATCAGTTTCTGAACTTGATGAAGATCTGATGATGAAATTCCTCGAAGGAGAAGAAATCACTAAGGAAGAAATCAAGGCAACAATCAGAAAGGCTACTATCGCAGGACAGATGATCCCTGTAACATGCGGATCAGCATACAGAAACAAAGGTGTTCAGTTGATGTTAGATGCAGTCCTCGACTACATGCCTTCCCCAGTGGACATCCCTGCAATCAAGGGTGTTGTTCCTGGAACAGAAGCAGAAGAAGAGAGACCTGCAGATGATAATGGTCCATTCTCAGCCTTAGCCTTCAAGATCATGGCTGACCCATTCGTGGGTAAGCTGGCGTTCTTCAGAGTATATTCAGGAACTCTGGACTCAGGTTCTTATGTATATAACTCAACAAAGGGCAAGAAGGAGAGAGTAGGAAGAATTCTTCAGATGCATGCTAACAAGAGAGAGGATATCGAAAAGGTATACTCGGGCGACATCGCAGCAGCAGTAGGACTTAAAGTTACTACTACAGGAGATACTCTGTGTGATGAAAAACACGAAATCATATTAGAGTCAATGGAATTCCCTGATCCGGTAATCGAAATCGCTATCGAGCCTAAGACTAAGGCCGGACAGGAAAAGATGGGTATTGCTCTTGCTAAGCTGGCAGAAGAAGACCCAACATTCAAGACTTATACAAACGAAGATACAGGTCAGACAATCATCGCCGGAATGGGTGAGCTTCACTTGGAAATCATCGTGGACAGACTTTTAAGAGAATTTAAGGTCGAAGCCAACGTTGGTAAGCCACAGGTTTCATACAAGGAAACTATCACCGGATCTGCAGATGTGGATCACAAGTACGCGAAGCAGTCTGGCGGACGTGGACAGTACGGACATGTCAAGATCAAACTTTATTCAAGAGAACCGGGCGAAGGCTTCGAATTCAAAAACTCAATCGTTGGTGGTGCTATTCCTAAGGAATACATCCCTAAGATTGAAGAAGGTATCAAGGAAGCTATGGAAACCGGTCCAATGGCAGGATATCAGATGGTTGACCTGGGAGTAGAACTTTATGATGGTTCATACCACGAAGTTGACTCTTCAGAAATGGCATTTAAGATCGCAGCTTCAATGGCATTCAGAGAAGCAGCTAAGAAGGCTAACCCTGTACTGCTCGAACCAATCTTCAAGGTTGAAGTTACAGTTCCTGATGAATACATGGGAGATGTAATCGGAGATATCAGCTCA
>JAZUBM010000111.1:0-21672 GCA_045638485.1 Lentihominibacter sp.
GTGAACGGATACGATAAAAATCAGCTCACGGAAATCATCAGAAAGTACGGCGAAGAAAAGTGGGCATCAAGAATCAGCGACTTTATTGTTAAGGAGCGTACTAAAGGAAATATAGAAACCACCGGTCAGCTGGTGGAAATCATAAAGGCAGCTATTCCGGCTAAAGCACGTAGAGAAGGACCTCATCCGGCTAAAAGAACTTTCCAAGCCATAAGGATCGAGGTAAATAGTGAACTCGATCAGCTGGAAAGAGCCATAGATGAATTTTGTGATTTGTTAAATCCGGGAGGAAGATTATGTATCATAACATTCCACTCCCTGGAAGACAGAATAGTTAAAGAAGCATTCAATAGAAGACTTGATCCATGTACATGTCCGAAGGAATTTCCGGTATGTGTATGTGGCAAAGTTTCGGACGTAGTTAAAGTTACAGGCAAGCCGATAGTTTCAGCTGAAGAAGAACTGGAGAACAACCCAAGGGCAAGAAGTGCAAAGCTCAGGGTAATAGAAAAGAAGAGGTAAGGAAATGATCGCACCTGAAAAATGGTATGAACATCAAAAAGAATATCAGCGCTATGGTATAGACATGAAGCCTAAGCCACAGCGTGCTACTCGTTCTCAGCGAAAGAGAAAAGCCGTAAAACTCTCGTTGCCTATAGGTAATACGAAGAAAATGGCCTTTTCTACAGTTTTAGCTGTAGGAGTCGCTATGATTATGCTTATCATCATAACTGCATACTCTGCAGGAGTTAGATACGATATCAACTGTATGATGAAAGAAAACCAGGCTTTAATCGGAGAGGTCGAAAACCTTCAGGTGAAGATTTGCAGTGCCAATAATATTAATTATATAGAAGGTAAGGCTATCAAAAGCTTGAATATGACTTATCCAACATCAAGCAGCTGTGTGTATATTACCGCTGACGATATGCCGGAGCCGGGCTTTGCAGACGTTATCAAGGAAAATGCATATAATTGATTTTATAAAATATAATATGTCGTAATAAAAATACGATAAACACACCCGGACAGCTGAATAATAGGACGATGTCCGGGTTATTTTTAAGGAGTACAATGACAGCATCTAACAAAAGTAAGAAAAACTTAATACTTGTTTTCGGTCTGGTATTTATCTGCATGATATTGCTTTGCATAAGAGTAGGCTGGATACAAATTGTCAAAGGCGATGAGTTTTCGGCGAAGGCTATTCAGCAGCAAACAAGAGATACTCCTATAGAAGCTGAAAGAGGTGTAATTTATGACACCAATGGAAATGAACTGGCTGTAAGTGTCAACTGTTACACCATTTGGGTTAGACCTACTGATGTAAAATCGGGAGAAACAAAAGGGGAACGTAAAGAGAATATCGAGAAGGTTGCAAAGACTCTTTCTGAAACTCTCGAGATGGACTATGAAGAAGTAAAGGAACTGGTAACAAAAGAACAGAGCCTTGTAAGAATAAAAAAGGGTATCGAGAAGAGTGTTGCGGACAAAATAAGAGAAGCTAGGCTGCCTGGAATAGAAATAGCTGAAGATACTAAGAGAAGCTATCCTTTGGGTGCATTCGCATCACATACTTTGGGAACAGTAACAGATGACAATTCAGGATTGTCAGGACTGGAACTTGAGTACAATACATACCTTAGCGGAGTTGCCGGAAGATGGATTAATTATACCGATACCAGTGGTAATAGACTGTCTTACGGAGAAGAAAAATACTATAAAGCTGAGGATGGGTATGGCGTAGTAACAACAATAGACCAAGTAATTCAGCATTATACAGAAAAGTCTATCTCTAAGGTACAGAAGAAAACCAACGCCGATAGAGTAATGGCGATAGTAATGGATCCGAAGACAGGGGATATTCTGGCTATGGCACAGACTCCTGAATTTGATCTCAATGACCCGAAAAAACCGCTGGACAAAAGCGAGCAGAAAAAAGTTGAAAACATGTCTGACAGTGAAAAGGTAAATTACTGGAATAAGATGTGGAGAAATTCACTTATTTCAGACGTATATGAGCCGGGTTCTACATTTAAACTTTTGACTACCGCCATAGCTCTTGAAGAAGATATCGCGACATTAAATGATACATACCATTGTAGTGGATCTGTTGAAGTTGCAGGTGAAACCATCCATTGTTGGAGATCTGAAAACCCACATGGAACGCAGAATTTAAAGCAGGCTGTCGGTAATTCATGTAATCCTGTTTTTATAAGATTGGCAACAGATATAGGCATAGACTTGTTCTACAGTCACCTTGACACTTTTGGTATTACAGGAACGACAGGAATAGATTTTCCGGGAGAAGGATCTGCGTTGTTGCAATCCAGAGACTCGGCAGGGGCTGTAGGTCTTGCTACCATTGGTTTTGGTCAGGGGGTTGCAGTCACACCTATACAGCTGATTACCGCAATAAGTTCATTTGGTAACGACGGCAAGCTTATGAAACCTAGACTGGTGAAAGAATTGCAGGACGAAAATGGCAAAACAGTTGAAGAATTTGAGCCTGAAGTAGTAAGACAGGCGGTTTCTACGGAAACAGCTGCAGAAGTTTGCGACATCATGGAATATGTAGTTGACGAAGGCGGCGGTGGTACTGCTGCTGTAGAAGGATATAGAGTCGGTGGCAAAACAGGTACTGCACAAAAGCTTAATGCAGCAGGAACCGGATACAGTAGTTATACTTACTCATCATGTATAGCTATGGCGCCGATGGATGACCCTAGATTGGCAGTTCTTGTAATCGTAGACAGTCCTAGAGGAGTTCACTACGGAAGTGTAACTGCTGCACCTGGAGTACAGCAGATTTTATCCGATACATTAAGATATATGAATATATCACCGGATGCTTCCGGTGAAAAGGGAGCAAATGCCGAAAAAGTAGAAGTCCCTGATGTGGTAGGACAGAGCGTGAGTGAAGCTATAGGAATACTGGGAGGCGCATCTTTGAAATATGATACGGATGAGTCAGCTGCCAAAGAAGAAGACTTTGTAGTTACCAAGCAGTATCCTGCAGCGGGAACAAAAGTTAAGAAGGGCAGTAAAATCTATTTATATAATTAGGCAGGAAAGTATGAACAGAATTTCAATCGAAAACGTTGTCAAAGCTTGTAACGGCGTACTGACAAAGAAATGTGAAGAAAACTATATTACCGGCGTTAAACATGATTCAAGAGAATGTAATGCGGGCGATATGTTTGTGGCAATCAAAGGTGAAAATCATGACGGGCATAAATATATTCCGCAGGTTGTAAAGAACGGGTGCAGAACAGTACTTGTATCTCACGAAGAGTCATGGCCTGAAGAGATTGATGAAGACATTAATGTAATTAAAGTTGATGATACAGTATTTGCCATGGGCGAATTGGCAAAATACTACTTGTCAACACTTGATGTTCTTAAAATTGCTGTTACGGGAAGTGTTGGCAAAACTTCTGTCAGAGACATGATATATTATGTTCTCAGCGAAAAGTATGTGTGCGGCAGAAACTTGAAGAATTATAACAATTTTATAGGATTACCTATATCAATTTTTCAGTTTGATGACACTACAGAAGCAGTCGTGTTGGAAATGGGAATGGATAAGTTCGGCGAGATAGACAGACTGGCAGAAATTGTTAAACCTCATATGGCCGTAATAACAAATATAGGGGTATCACATATAGAAAACCTGGGAAGCCGTGAAGGAATTTTCAAGGCTAAGATGGAAGTTGCCGGTCATGTGACAGGCGATGAAAAACATTGTTCAGGTAAGCTTATCTTCCCCGATGACGATGAGTTCTTAACTAAGGACAACATCGATGTACCTTACGACATCATATCTATCGGAGAAGATGGAAGAAGCGAATACATCATATCAGATGTTGACGATTTCGGCCTTGAAGGTATACAATTTACTTTAGAGCATATGGAAGAAGCCCATAGAATCAAACTGAATATTCCGGGCAGACATAATTCCATAAATGCAGCTCTGGCAATCGCTGTAGGAAACGTAGCGGGAGTATCTGTTGAAGAAGCCCATAAAGGTTTAGCTAAGACAGAACTCACGGGTAGCAGACTGAGAAATATTAAAACGGAGAAGCTTAGTATTATAGATGATACGTACAATGCTAATCCGGATTCAATGAAGAGTGCAGCTAAAGTTCTTGAACTCAGCGAATGCAAAGGACAAAAAATAGCGATTTTGGGAGATATGTATGAACTGGGAGAAGAAAGCTCCAGACAGCATCACGGAGTAGGTCTTTTCGTCAGAAATCTGCGTATTGACAAAGTGATTGCCATCGGTGAGGATGCAAAGAATATTGCAGAGGGGGCAACCGGTGGAAATGCGGAAGTTGCATACTTTGAAACAAAGGAAGCGTTTCTTCAGAAAATCAAAGGATTTGTGGATTCAGGAGATATGATCCTTGTTAAAGGATCCAGGGGAATGAAGATGGAACAAATCGTAGAAAAACTTTTGGAATTTTAGGAGTTATCATGAGTTACACTAGTATAGGAATAATAATCGTAATAGCATTTTTAATCTCTGTCATTATAACTAAGTATGAAATACCTGTGCTTAGAGCCAAGGCGGGACAGAACATCAGAGAAGACGGACCGGAATCACATCTGTCTAAGGCAGGAACACCAAGTATGGGAGGGATTGCTATTATCATAGCTGCTGTCCTGGCAACACTGGTAGGCGGCCTAATCTGGAGCGCAAAACTTGCAGATATCTTAATTATACTGTTCGTATTCGTAGGCTTTGGGCTTATAGGATTTTTCGATGACTATCTTAAGGTTATCAAGAAAGTTAACTTAGGTCTTAGAGCGTACCAGAAGTTAGGATTGCAAATCATAATTTCAGTTGCTTTAGCAGTATTTTTAGCAAACTATTCAGATGGCGGCACTTACGTATATATTCCTATAGTGGACACATACCTCGATTTCGGAATATGGTATATACCGTTCATTGTATTTGTTGTGCTTGCCATGACTAATGCAGTTAACTTAACAGATGGTCTTGATGGACTGGCATCAGGTGTAACTTCTTTCGTCACCCTGTTCTTTGCCGTTGCAGGAATAACATACGGCGTTTCATCAGGAGCATATTTCTGTGCAGCAGTATGTGGTGGTTGTCTCGGATTCCTCGTTTTCAACAAGAACCCTGCTAAAATTTTCATGGGTGATACAGGATCTCTGGCACTGGGCGGAGGATTAGCAGCCGCTGCTATAGTTATGAAGTTGGAATTATTACTTCCTATCGTAGGTTTACTCTATGTTATAGAAGCTCTTTCGGTAGTGCTTCAGGTAGGATATTTCAAACTTACTAAGGGAAAGAGAATTTTCAAAATGGCACCTATTCATCACCATTTTGAAAAGTGCGGATACAAAGAAGTTCAGGTTGTTACGGCATTTTGGATTTTTACAATTATTTGTTGTTTAATAGGTTTCGTTATAATTTAGTTAGTTAATGATTATGTTTGTAATGAGGAACTCATATGAAAGATAAGAAGACTTTAATTATAGGTATGGGTAATTCCGGTAAAGCCGCAGCTGAAGCTATGGTTAAACTGGGGGCAGACGTTTCAATACAGGACAGTAAAACAGAAGATAAAATAGATCCTGAGCTGATGGCATTTCTTAGAGAAAATAATGTGAAATGCTATTTAGGGGAAGTTCCTGAAGATATGGCTGCTTTTGATGTGCTCATCGTTAGCCCTGGAGTACCTCTCGAACTGGGCTTTATTCAGGAAGCTAAAAATGCAGGGGCTGAAATCATAGGCGAGTTAGAGGTTGCTTATAGATTAGGCAATGGAAAATACGTGGCGATTACAGGAACCAACGGCAAGACAACAACGACAACCTTGGTTGGAGAAATATATAAGGCATCCGGAACTGAAACACACGTAGTAGGAAACATCGGTGTTGCAGTTATTTCAAAGGCCCTTACAGTTAGCGACGATAGTAGATTGGTTACAGAATGCAGCAGTTTCCAGTTGGAATCCATAAAGGAATTCACACCGGAAGTTTCAGCTATACTGAACCTTACTCCTGACCATTTAGATAGACATAAAACTATGGAAAACTATGGTGCTGCTAAGGCTAATATCTTTGTAAATCAGAAAGCCGATCAGTACTGTATAGTAAATTACGACGATAAGGCATGTTTTGCTTTGGCTGAAAAGTGTGAAGCCACAGTTGTTCCGTTTAGCAGAGTGGAAGAACTGGACTTTGGGGCATATGTCAAAGATGGAAGAATCGTTATAAAAGATCAATCCGGTAGTTTGGTAGACATATGTGGAACGGACGAACTTAAAATTCCGGGAAGCCATAACTTGGAAAATGCTTTGGCTGCTTGTGCTATCGCTTACTTTGGCGGCATATCAGCAGATGTTATTGCAGATGTTATGAAGCGTTTTGCAGGTGTTGAGCATAGAATAGAATTGTGTGCCGAAGTTAAGGGCGTTAGATATGTCAACGACTCTAAGGGCACTAACCCTGATGCGGCAATTAAGGCTATCGAAGCTATGAAAGAAAATATAATCCTTATTGCAGGGGGTTATGATAAGAACTCATCATTTGATGAATTCGCTGAAGCTTTTGATGGAAAAGTAAAGAAGCTTCTTCTTTTGGGAAAGACAGCTGAAAAGATAAAAGAAGCTGCAGAAAAAGTAGGATTTACCGAAACGGTAATTCTTGAAGATATGGAAGCTTGCGTAAAAGAAGCTTATAAAGTAGCACAACCGGGAGATGTAGTATTGCTCTCTCCTGCATGTGCAAGCTGGGATATGTACACTAGCTTTGAACAGAGAGGAAGACATTTCAAAGATTGTGTAAATGCACTTGAAAGGTAGCGAGTCAATTTGAAGAAAAAAGCTAAAGGGAATTATAACAATTTGAATAAGCTTAAATCGGGAGATTTCCTGTTGATGCTTTTTACGCTGATATTGGTAATATTCGGTATTGTTATGGTATTCAGTGCCAGCTACTATTACTCAATCAGTGTGGATGGTTCGCCATACGGATATCTAAAACGTCATGGTATGTGGGCCATATTTGGATTCGTGGCAATGATGTTCGGTGCTACTTTTGATTACAAACAGCTTAAAAAGTGGGCCTTACCGATTCTAGGTGGAAGTATAGTGCTTCTTCTGTTGATTTTTACACCTCTTGGTGTGACCATAAACGGTGCGACAAGATGGCTTGGCGCCGGCCCTATTACAATCATGCCGGGTGAGCTGGCGAAACTGGCGATCATCATATTTGTAGCTTGGTATCTAAGTGAAGATATTAATAGGATAACTTCTATCAAACGAGGTATATTGCCGATGCTGGGAGTAATGGCAGTTGTAGCAGGACTTATAATTAAGCAGCCTAACTTGTCTACAGCTATTACAGTATGCGGTATCGTTGTGGCAATGATGCTGGTGGCGGGAATGAAGTGGAGATATTTCTTTAGTGCTGCCGGATTGGGTGCGGCCGGGATTTTGAGTATACTTCTGTTTATGAAGGACAGCTATTGGTATACGAGACTAACGGCTTTCACAAATCCTTTTGAAGATTCTCTTGGAAGTGGTTATCAGGCAGTTCAGTCGTTGCTAGCGCTAGGTTCGGGAGGTCTGTTCGGTGTAGGTCCCGGAAAGAGCGTTCAGAAGAATCTTTATTTGCCGGAGCCACAGAATGACTTTATTTTGGCAATAATAGGAGAAGAACTGGGATTTATAGGTATTCTTGCATTGATTATTTTGTATTGTCTCTTCTTATGGCGAGGAGTTCATATAGCAATTAATGCACCGGATCAGTTCGGATTGCTTCTGGGCTCGGGAATAGTATTGATGGTGGCTATACAGGTAATATTGAATATAGCGGTAGTTACTTCTTCAATCCCTGCGACAGGCATAAATTTACCGTTTATAAGTTACGGAGGCAATGCGTTGCTAATATTTATGTTCTCAGCTGGAGTACTTGTTAATATTTCGCGGCATGAGCCGAAAAACACAGGAGTTGACTAAATGAAAGTAATAATGACCGGAGGAGGTACAGGAGGACATATATATCCTGCTGTTGCCATTGCAGATGAAATAAGACAGCGTTATGCAGATGCTGAAATACTGTTTGTCGGTGCAGAAATCGGCATGGAAAGAGATATCGTTCCGAAATGCGGATACAATATTGAGTTGATTCAGGCAGATGGTTTCAACCGAACGAAAATAAAGAATAATATTATTGCAGTCAGACGACTGATTAACGGAAGCAAAAGGGCTAAAGAAATACTAAAAGAATTCAGACCGGATGCTGTTATCGGTACAGGGGGCTATGCCAGCACACCTGTTGCCAGAGCTGCTCAAAAAATGGGGATTCCTACTTATATCCATGAGCAGAATGCTTTTCCGGGTATGTCAAATAAGCTTTTGGAGAAGAAGGCGAAAAGAGTTTTTTTAGGATTTGAAGCAGCTTCAGAATATTTCAAGTATCCTGAGAAGCATGTGCTGTGTGGAAATCCGGTAAGAGATGAGTTCATCAAGGCGGACAGAAGTGAAGCCAGAGCAGCACTGGGATTCAAGGAAGATGATTTTGTTCTTTTGGCGTTTGGCGGAAGCCAAGGTGCAGGCAGAGTAAATAAGGCGATGATGAAAGTCATAGAAACTTTCAATGGTGTTAAGGATTTTAAAATAGTTCTTGGTACAGGTAGCTATTATTACGATGTAATTATCAAAGAGTTTAAAGATAAGTGCATAGAACTGGCTGACAATATCATTCTTTTGGAATACATTGATGACATGCCTAAATATCTGGCATCATCAGACTTGATGATTGGCAGAAGCGGAGCACTTTCCGTAGCAGAAGTTACAGTGTGTGGAGTACCGGCAATATTCATTCCATCACCTAACGTTACGGGAAACCATCAGTATTTCAATGCTAAAGCAGTGGAAGAAAAAGGTGGAGCTGTCATCATAGAAGAAAAAGATTTGGATGATGATAAGCTGGTTGAAACGATACAGAAAATGAAGAATGACCCGGAAGTGTTGAAGGATATGGCGGATAAAGCCTTGGCATGTTCATTGCCGGAAGCGGCTAAAGTTATTTTTGATACAGTTTTGGAGACATACAAATAGTAACAAATAAAACACCTCTGACATATTATGAAATATGTTTTGGAGGTGTTTTTTTGAAGGCATATCATATAAAAGGTGGGAATGTTCTTTCGGGTAGAGTTGAAATCTCGGGAGCAAAAAATGCGGCGCTCCCTTTGCTGGCCGCATCCATTGCAACAAAGGGAGAAAATATTTTTTTATCATGCCCGAAAATATCTGATGTAGACAGTATGGTGAAGATATTGAAAGCGCTGGGATGCACAATAGCAAGGGACGGAGACAAATTGCTGATAAATGCGGATAATATGGGGAGCTTTAAAATACCTCGTCCGTTGATGAAAGAAATGCGGTCCAGTATGTTTCTGGCAGGATCGTTGCTTGCTCGATGCGGTGAAGCTGTCATAAGCAATCCGGGAGGATGCGATATAGGGGAAAGACCTATAGATATACATATAGATGGATTGAAGAAATTGGGTGCAAGAATTATTTTTACTGAAGACACTATAGTAATTAAATCAAATGGCCTGGTAGGTGCTGATATAACATTGAAATATCCAAGTGTCGGTGCTACGGAAAATTTGATGATGGCAGCTATGGCGGCTAAAGGAACTACCAGGATTATCAATTGTGCTAAGGAACCTGAGATTTCGGATTTGCAGAACTATATCAACAAATGCGGAGGCAACATATCCGGAGCAGGAACAGGAACTATAACAATTGAAGGTCAAAGAGAGCTTAAGGGCTGTGAACATAGAATAATTCCAGACAGAATAGAGACAGGCACCTATTTGTTGATGGCATTGGGAACAGGCGGAAAAATAGAGCTGACCAATGCTGATGCAGGAACGATAAAACCTTTGATTGATATCCTTCGTAATGGAGGATGTGAAATTTATTGGAAAGAGGACTTAATAACAGCAGTAGCAAATGGTAGACCGCAAATAAAATGCAGTATTGCTACTGCACCGTATCCCGGATTTCCTACAGATATTCAGCCTCAAATGACGACTTTTCTCACATGCTGTGGGAAGGGGTCGATAATAGAAGAAAACATATTCGAAAAGCGCTATGAATATGTGAAAGAACTTAAAAAAATGGGTGCAGATATTGAAATATTTGAAAAAAAAGTTATAATAAATAATAACAATATATTGTGTGGCGCGCATGTGAAAGCCCAAGACCTTAGAGGCGGCGCGGCTTTGGTAATTGCAGGACTTATGGCCACAGGACTTACTATTGTGGAAAACACTAAATATATTAAAAGGGGATATAGCGAACCTATTAAAAAAATAGCTGCCTTAGGCGGAGAAATCATAGAATATGAGAACTGACAATCGTACAGAAAAAAGCATTAAGAAAAAGAAAAGAAAAAAGAAACGATATTTTCTGAGACTAATAATCATACTTGTAATATGTATAGGAGCGTACTTCCTGGCACATATAGATTATTTCAACCTTGATGGTTTAACTGTTGCAGGCAACAAAGAGATTGCCGATGAAGAAATCATAAAGTTGTCTGAAATAAAAATTGGGGAAAGCGTTTTCGATGCCCATCCGCTTAGGTCAGAAAGAAAAATAAAGAAAAACCTTTACATAGAAGATGTGAAAGTTAAAATCAAACTTCCGAATATGATTGAAATTGTGGTTGAGGAACGAACAGGTAAAGCACAGTTTGTCAAAGGCAAGAAGTTTGTGGTCACTGACAACGAAGGCAAGGTCTTGGAAATTGCCAAAGAAGAGAAAAAAGTCACCATGGTCGACAATGTCACGGTAGAAAAGGCAAAAGAGGATAAAGACATAAATGTCAAAGAAACCGATGTGTATGATAAGGCGATGGCGATTATCGTAGCGGCAGAGAACGGAGACTTGTATTTTAAGCGAATTACCATAGATGGTAAAAACGCAACGCTATATGTATATGATACCCTGACATGTGAGGGCGAATATAAAGATATCATGAATTCTATTGAATCCGGAGCCATCAAAGCGGTGGTGTTTGACCTTTATCAAAAAGGCAAGGAACAAGGCGTAATTACAGTGGAAAGCAATAATTATTGTTCCTTTACGCCAAAGAAATAATATGGTATAATTAGAATGTTAATTTATTAAGATTAAATGGGAGGTACCTCTGAATGTTACAATTTGAGATGAATGACTCGACGCTGCAGGAAATAAAAGTAATCGGTGTTGGCGGCGGCGGATGTAACGCAGTTAATAGAATGATAGAAGGCGGCATGAGAGGCGTGTCTTTCATAGCTGTAAATACGGACAAGCAAGCTCTTGCTAAGAGCAAAGCGGAAACTAAGATTCAGATCGGCGAAAAGCTGACAAAGGGCTTGGGCGCAGGCGGAAATCCTGAGGTTGGTCAGAAGTCAGCAGAAGAAAACCTTGAAGATCTGGAAAAGTTCATCGCAGGTTCCGATATGGTATTCGTTACTTGTGGTATGGGTGGCGGTACAGGAACAGGTGCAGCACCTATTATCGCTAAGATTGCCAAGGATATGGGAATTCTTACAGTAGGCGTTGTAACTAAGCCTTTCAAGTTTGAAGGAAGAAAGAGAAGTGAACATGCTGAACTGGGAATCAAATTCCTCAAGAAGTATGTTGACTCACTGGTAGTAGTTCCTAACGACAAGCTGCTTGAAACTGTACAGGAACAGACTTCACTGCTGGAAGCATTCGCTATGGCGGACGATGTGCTTAAGCAGGGTGTTCAGGGAATATCCGATATCATCGTAGACGACGCACTCATCAACCTGGACTTCGCAGATGTTACTACAATCATGAAGGACAGAGGCGTAGTACATATGGGCGTTGGACACGGCAAGGGCGAAAGCAAGCTGGCTGATGCAGTTAGAGGCGCTATGGACAGCCCTCTGCTTGAAACTAAGATTTCAGGTGCTAAGGCGGTTCTCATCAACATCACAGGAGGAAGAGACCTTACTATGTTCGATGTGGACAAGGTTGCTACTCAGATTGATGAAGAAGCGGACAGCAACGCAATTATTATCCTTGGTGCTTCCATCAAGGAAGAAATGCAGGATGAAATATCCGTAACAGTTATTGCAGCAGGCTTTGAAAAAACCAGCAGCGTAGATATCCTCAACAGCCCTGTTATTCCGGCTAGTCCGGCAGAAAACACAGTAGGCGTTGAAGCTACTGCTACAGAAGATGTTTACAGAGGAACATCCCCTATCGATATCCCTACTTTCTTAAAGAGATAAGGGTAAAAAAGCTTATTACAATAGCCGGTCAAAAGCCGGCTATTTTCCAGTTTATGAAAACAATAAAATCCAAAGACAATAACACATATAAATCAGCTTTGAAGCTGATAAAAAAGAAATATCGTGACGAAACAGGCCTGTATTTACTGGAGGGAGTAAAGCCATTAGAGGATGCGATTTCCATGGGAATAGGAATTAAAACCATATTCCTGTGCGAAGGAACAGATAAGCCGGAAAACTTCCCGTCTGAGTTATGCATGCTACTGGACAGGAAGCTATTTGAAACGCTTTCCGATACTTCAACTTCTCAGGGGATGATAGCAGTTGCTGAGAAGAGAAAGTACTCAGTAGAGGAATTCAGCCAAGTAGCATCAGACAACGATAATATCGTTGTCATGGATAGGCTTCAGGATCCCGGAAATATCGGGACAATCATAAGAACGGCGGAGGCTGCAGGTTACAAAGGAATCATCCTAGTTGCGGGCAGTGGAGATGTTTACTCTCCTAAGGTTGTGAGAGCGGCTGCGGGATCGCTGTTTAGGATGCCGGTCATATATGTGGCAGATGCTGATGAAGCTGCAAATATGGTAAAAACTATGGGCAAACAACTTACAGTGACATGTTTGGAAGGGGCAATTAACTGTTTCGATGCAGATTTAACAGAAAACATCGCACTGGTCATCGGAAACGAAGGCAGAGGCGTGAGCGAAAGACTTATGGAACTTTCGGATATAAGGGTGAAGATTCCAATGGCAGGATCGATTGAATCCCTAAATGCGGCGGTGGCGGCCGGAGTACTTATGTATCAGTCACAAATGAAAAATAACGAGAGGTAAAAAATATGCAAGCTCAGTTAAACACAATTTTAGAAGAAGCAAAAGCGCAGTTGCAGGCAGCTGAAACACTGGCGCAGGTCGATGAGATCAGAATTAAAGTGCTGGGTAAAAAAGGTCAGCTGACTGAAATCCTGAGAGGTATGGGAAAGCTGTCTCCTGAAGAAAGAAAAGTTACAGGACAGATGGCAAATACAGTAAGAGCAGAGATTGAAGGACTGCTTGAAGAAAAGTTTGAAGCTGTTAAGAAGGCTGCTAAGGAAGCTCAGTTCAAGGCGGAAAAAATCGACGTTACAGAACCGGGCAGAGAAAAGATTGTAGGAGTTAAGCACCCTGTAACAATCACAATCGAAGAAATCTCAAAGGTATTTATGAACATGGGATTTTCCATCGTAGAAGGCCCTGAAGTAGAAACAGTATTTAATAACTTCGACGGACTCAATGCCGGACCTAATCATCCTGCAAGAGACATGACTGATACATTCTATATTACAGAGAATGATATTCTTTTAAGAACTCAGACATCAACAGTACAGGTTAGAACACTGCAGAAGCAGCAGCCGCCTATCAAGGTTATCGCTCCGGGAAGAACATTCAGATGCGATACACCTGATGCGACTCACTCACCAATGTTCCACCAGATCGAAGGACTCGTTGTTGATGAAGGCATCACAATGGCAGATCTTAAGGGAACTCTGGACAGCTTTGCTAAGCAGCTTTTCGGACCTGAAACAAAGACTAAATTCAGACCACATCACTTCCCATTCACTGGACCAAGTGCTGAAATGGACGTATCTTGCTTCAAGTGCGGAGGCAAGGGCTGCAGAGTTTGCAAGGGCAGCGGCTGGATTGAAATCTTAGGTTGTGGCATGGTTCATCCTAACGTACTCAAGGTTGGCAACATCGATACTGAAAAGTACACAGGTTTCGCCTTTGGTATAGGCGTAGAAAGAGTTGCTATGCTGAAGTATGGGGTTGATGATATCCGCTTGTTCTACGAAAATGACATGCGTTTCATCAATCAGTTCAAATAGGAGGTTAAATAGATGTTAGTTCCAATTGAATGGCTAAATGATTATATAGACTTAAAAGACATAGAAATTAATGATTTCTGCGACCGAATGATCATGTCAGGTTCAAACCTGGAAACATGTGAACATTTCTGTGAAGAAATGGAAAGAGTAGTTGTAGGAAAGATTGAAAAAATCGAAAGACATCCTGATGCTGATAAACTGGTAGTATGCCAGCTGAACGTTGGAGAAGAAGAACCGGTACAGATCGTTACAGGAGCTCCAAACGTGTTTGAAGGTGCATACGTTCCTGTAGCTCTTCACAAGAGCAGAATCCCGGGCCCTCTTCACGGTAAAGCAAAAGAAGAAGGCGGTACAAAGATCACTAAAGGTAAGCTGAGAGGAGTTGAATCCTTCGGTATGCTGTGTTCAGCAGAAGAACTTGGATTTGAAGATAAGGTTGTTCCTACTGCTCACAAAGAAGGAATCTGGATTCTTGAAGAAGAATACGAACTTGGTATGGATTTCGCTGAAGCACTGGCACTGAAGCAGGCTGTTGTTGACTTCGAAATCACACCTAACAGACCTGACTGTCTGGCAATGGTAGGCATGGCTAGAGAAGCAGCTGCAACTTTCAAAAAGCCTTTCTCATACCCTGACATCCAGCTGGAAGAAGCAGGCGAAAAAGAAGCAAAAGACTTCGTAGAAGTTGAAATAAAGAACCCTGAAAACTGCAAGAGATACGTTGCAAGAGTTGTAACAGATGTTAAGGTTGAGCAGTCACCATGGTGGCTTCAGAAGAGACTCATGTACGCAGGCATGAGACCTATCAACAACATCGTTGACATTACAAACTTCGTAATGCTGGAATATGGTCAGCCAATACACGCATTTGATATCGAGCAGGTAAAGGGCGGCAAAATCATCGTAGAAAACGCAGCTGACGGCGAAAAGTTCGTTACTCTCGACGAAAATGAAAGAGAACTGAACAAGGACATGCTGATGATCAAAGATACTGAAAGATCCATCGCTATCGCAGGTGTTATGGGTGGACTCAATTCAGAAATCGAAGAAGGTACAACAACTATCATCATAGAATCAGCTAACTTTAATGGAGACAGTGTTAGAGCAACATCAAAGAACCTGACTCTCAGAACTGAAGCTTCATCAAGATTTGAAAAGGGTATAGACCCTAACCTGTGTGAAGCTGCTGCTGACAGAGTATGTAAGCTGATCGAAATGGTAGGCGCAGGTAAGGTTTGCAAGGGTAGAGTAGATGCATATCCAAACCCTGAAACTGCTAAGACTATAGACATCAGAGTAGACAGAATCAATAAGGTTCTCGGTATCGAGCTTACTCGTGAAGAAATGGTTGAAATTCTTGAAGGCCTGGAAATCAACGTTGTAGGAGAAGGAAACATCATGACAGTAACTCCTCCTACAGTAAGACAGGACCTGTTGGAAGAAGAAGACTATATCGAAGAAGTGGCTAGAATTTTCGGATACGATAATCTGCCTGTAACTCTTCCTAAGGGAAATAACGAATCAGGAAAATCAAGAGAAAGAGCTCTGAGAGATATGGCCAGAGAAGCCCTTTGCAGTATAGGCCTCAATGAAATTCAGACATACTCTTTCGTAAGCCCTAAGGGTGTTGACAACGTAAGAATCGATGAAGATTCATGGGAAAGAGCTTTTGTAAGATTGCTGAATCCACTTGGAGAAGAAAACTCAGTAATGAGAACTATCCTCACCCCTAACATGATGGAAGTGCTGGCTAGAAACTATTCAAGAAATATCGATGCTGTGAAGGCATTTGAAATCGGTAATACATTTATGGATAACCCATACAGCACTGATAATCTGCCTGATGAACAATATTCACTGTGTATCGGAATGTATGGCAAGGAAGAAGATTTCTACAGCCTCAAGGGAACAATCGTTGAGTTGCTGAACATCATGGGAATTAAGGATCTGCACTTCATTGCTGAGTCAGAATACGGTGTATATCACCCTGGTAGATGTGCAAGAATCGCTGTACCATCCGGAAGACCTGCACCAGAAGGCATGGAACCTGAAATGTTTGAACTGGGTATCATGGGTGAAATTCATCCGGACGTTGCAGAAAACTATGGCATGGATGGCATGAGAATTTATTGCTGCGAGCTGATGTTTGATTCAGTAATCAGACATGCTAACACAGAAATTCTTTATAGCCCACTTCCTAAGTATCCTTCAACTTCAAGAGACATTGCTTTATTGGTTGAAGAAGATATGGAAGTAGGAAGAATCGAAGCTGTTATCAAGGAAAACGGCTCTGCTATTCTCGAAAGCGTTAAACTTTTTGACGTATACAGAGGTAAGCAGGTTGAAGAAGGTAAGAAGAGCGTTGCCTTCGCACTGACATACAGAGATAAAGACAAGACATTGACAGATGAGGACGTTGCTGAAGTCCACAATAAGGTACTGGAAGCTCTTAAGGAAAAATTAAACGCTGTTTTGAGAGAAATGTAGGAGAGGTTTAATGGAACATAACAGAGTAAAGGTAAAAATCTACGGTCAGGAGTATGTTATAGCAGGAGAAATGCCGAGAGAAGAAATCATCAAAATTGCAGCTTATGTTGATAACAAGATGATGGAAATCTCAGATGCAGCTAAATCTGCAGGAGCGGCTCCTTCCAACATTGCAGTGCTTTCAGCTGTGAATATCACAAGCGAACATTTCGGCATGCTCGATGAAATGGAAGATTTAAGAAGATTAAACATCCAGCTGGAAAAGGATGCACAGCACTACGTGCAACTTTGGGATGAAGCTAAGAAGAACTACATGGACTATAAAGAAGAAACTCAGGCAATCGTTCTTCAGAAAGATGAACTGATGGCACAGCTGAGACAGAGAGACATGGAAGTTCAGCAGCTTAAGGCTGTAGCTGAATCAGCAAAGACTCAGGCTCAGGCCGGCATGGAAGAAGTTGTGAAAGAAATCGAAGATAAGTGCAGAGAGCTGGAAAACAGTTTCTTTGATCTTCAGATGGAAAACCTCCAGCTTAAGAGAGAATTAGAAAGATATAAGAACAACGGATAATATTTAATGAAAGCAAAGACGTAAAGTGTTTTAGAGTATAACAAAATAATAGAACAGCTTATCGAACAGGCAGGCTCAGAAATGACAAGAAAAGTCATCTCTGAGCTTAAGCCTTTTACTGACGTGTCTGAAATAAGGGACTATCAGGCGGAAACCACAGAAGCGGTGAGGCTAATCAACCATAAGGGGCCATTGCCGGTCGGTGGTTTTTATGATATTGGAGAAAGTGTTTCATTTGCCAGAAAAGGTGGGACACTTACCATGGCACAGCTGTTAAAAGTTCTCTACAACATGAAAACGGCAGATCGTGTTGTTTCGTTTCTCAAGGGAGATATACCTGAAATTCCTATCATTTGTTCTATTGCAGAATTGATTGTTGTCAACAAGAGACTGGCAGATGAAATAGACAGGTGTATTCTTTCGGAAGATGAAATGGCTGACAATGCCAGCCCTGAGCTTAGAACCATCAGACGCGCGATGGTTCGCCAAAATGAGGCATTGAAGGCAAAAATGAATCATATAATTAATTCTGCAGATAACAGAACCATACTGCAGGATTCAATAGTTACCATGCGTAACGGTCGATATGTTATCCCGGTAAAACAGGAACATAGAGGCAGAGTTCCCGGAATTGTTCACGACCAGAGCGGTACGGGAGCGACATTGTTCATCGAGCCCCAGGCTATAGTAAATCTCAACAATGAGTTGAGACAGCTGGAACTGGATGAAAAAGCCGAAATCAATAGAATTTTGGCAGAGCTTTCAGATGGTGTTTCCGAATGCTATCACGACTTGATTAACAATCAGAAGCTGCTGCTGGAACTGGATATGTTTATGGCAAAAGGGCGCCTAAGTATAGCGATGGGTGCCGAAGAACCGGACATAAATGAA
Organism: Lentihominibacter sp.; assembly: GCA_045638485.1. Classification (GTDB taxonomy): domain Bacteria; phylum Bacillota; class Clostridia; order Peptostreptococcales; family Anaerovoracaceae; genus Lentihominibacter. The sequence continues at coordinate 18,121 of JAZUBM010000111.1, forward strand.
GACGGCATATTAGAATTGAAATCAGCCAGACACCCACTTATCGATAGTAAGAAAGTGGTGCCTGTAAATATAGCACTTGGCAGAGATTACGGAACCCTAGTAGTTACAGGTCCGAATACCGGAGGTAAAACTGTTACTCTTAAGACTGCAGGATTGCTTTCCTTGATGGCACAGACAGGGCTTCATATCCCCGCTGCCTATGGAAGCACTGTTCCGGTATATGAAAAAATCTTTGCAGATATAGGAGATGAACAGAGTATAGAGCAAAGCCTTTCCACTTTCTCATCTCACATGACAAATATAGTTGGTATTGTTGAAGAAGCCGGTCCTAACAGCCTGATTCTGCTTGACGAACTTGGGGCAGGGACAGACCCTACCGAAGGGGCTGCGTTGGCCATTTCCATACTGGAACAGATGGCGGCATCAGGAGCTCAAATCTTGGCAACTACCCACTATACGGAACTTAAAAAATATGCGATATCTACTCTGGGAGTGCAGAATGCATCTATGGAGTTCGATGTTGAAACCCTCAGTCCTACTTATAGGCTGACTATAGGAATTCCGGGCAAATCAAATGCCTTTGAAATATCCCACAAACTTGGGCTTTCCAGAGAAATTACAGACAGAGCCAAAACTCTGTTGGAGGCGGGAGATATAGCCTTTGAAGACGTAATTACATCTCTTGAAGAAGATAAAAGATTGGCTGAGGAAGAACGTGACGAAGCCATCATGATCAATATCGAGATGAAGCGTCAGAAGGAAGATCTGGAACAGAAGGCAAAGAAGTTCGAACAGCAAAAAGAACGTGAGATGGAAAGAGCAAGAGAACAGGCTCGCGAAATCATCAGAGAAGCCAAGGAAGTTGCTGCTGAAGTTCAAGAAGAACTTAAGGCGCTCGCCAAGCTGGAAAGCATGGGAGAGCGTAACCTCAAGTTTGACCAGGGAAGAAAAAGACTTCGTGAAATCGAAAAGAAAAACAGAAGTACCATCAAGCGTGAAACAAACGACAAACCGGTGGATCCGGATCAGCTTTCTTTGGGAGATAGAGTAAAGATTCTGACCTTAGATCAGAACGGTGAAATCGTAAGTTTGCCGGATGACAGAGGTAATCTGCAGGTGCAGGTGGGAATGATGAAAATCGGTGTTAAACTTAGAGACATCATGCTCATCGACCAGCCAAAACCTAAGAAGAAACCTAAGACATCAAAGTACGGTGCCCTTTACAAGCAAAAGGCTCAGAACATATCCACATCTGTAGACGTGAGAGGAAAAAACCTTGAAGATGCAGTTATGGATGTTGAAAAATATATAGATGATGCTTTTATCTCAGGTCTTGAAGAAGTGACCATAATCCACGGTCGCGGAGAGGGGATTTTGAGAAAAGGTCTTCAGGATATGTTTAAGAGACATAAGAACGTAAAGAGCTTCCGAAAGGGAAGTTACAACGAAGGCGGAGACGGCGTTACCGTATTGAAGCTGAAATAGATTCATAAAAGGAGAAATACAATGATTAGCTACAAAGAGAAGATCGCGGAGATTCTGGCTCCACAGATCGAAGGACTGGAAAAAGAAGAAATAATGTCAATGATAGAAACACCTGCTGACAGCAAGATGGGTGACTATGCATTCCCTTGCTTTAAGCTGGCTAAGGTTTTAAGAAAAGCTCCGCCTATGATTGCTAAAGGAATTGCCGAAGCGATTGCAGATAACGAAGTTTTTGATAAAGTTGAACAGGTAAATGCATATGTAAATATGTTCGTTTCCAAGGCTGAATTTGCTCAGGAAGTTGTTTCAGAAGCAGTTGCAAAGGGCGATGCTTACGGTAGAAGTGAAGTTGGTGCAGGCAAGAAGGTAATCGTTGAATATTCATCACCTAACATTGCTAAGCCTTTCCATATTGGACATATCAGAAGTACAGTAATCGGAAACTCAATTTATAAGATTTATGATTTCTTAGGATATGATGCTATGAGAATCAACCATCTGGGTGACTACGGTACTCAGTTCGGTAAGATGATTTGTGCGTATAGAAGATGGGGAAACAAGGAAGACGTTATCAAAGAGCCTATCAAGACTCTGCTGTCATATTACACTAAGTTCCACGAAGAAGCTGAGAACGATCCATCACTGGAAGACGAAGCAAGAGCTATCTTCACTAAGCTGGAAAAGGGTGAACCTGAAGAAGTTGAACTGTGGCAGTGGTTTAGAGATGAATCTCTGAAGGAATTCAACAGAGTATACGATATGCTCGGAATCGAATTCGATTCATACAACGGCGAAAGCTTTTATTCCGATAAGATGCCTAGATTCGTTAAAGAACTGGCTGACAAGGGAATCATGGAAGAAGACAAGGGAGCTAACATCGTAAGACTCGACGATTATAATCTGGGTACTGCACTGATTACAAAGTCAGACGGATCAACTCTCTACATCACAAGAGATATCGCGGCTGCAGTATACAGAAAGGAAACTTACGATTTCCATAAGAATATCTACGTAGTTGCATCACAGCAGAACCTTCACTTCCAGCAGTGGATTCAGATCGTAGAAATGCTGGGATACGAATGGGCAAGAGATTGCGTACACATTCCGTTTGGTCTTGTAAGTCTCGAAGACGGAACAATGTCAACTAGACAGGGTAGAGTAGTATTCCTGGAAGACGTTCTTAACAGAGCTGTTGAACAGACTAAGCAGATCATCGTAGAAAAGAATGTAAATACAGAAAATATCGATCAGACAGCTAAGGATGTAGGTATCGGTGCACTAGTATTCAATGAACTGTCAAACTACAGAATCAAGGACTATGTATTCTCATGGGATAAAGTTCTCAATTTTGAAGGAGAAACAGGTCCATACGTTCAGTATACACACGCCAGAGCATGCAGTATCCTGAGAAATGCAGGAGAAGAAATCATAGCTAAGGCTAAGGAAGGTTTCGATCCGCAGTACATCACAGGAGAAAGCGCTCATAAGTTGATTAAGCTGATCTACCAGCTGCCTGATGTTATCGAAGAAGCAGGCGACAAATATGAACCATCCATCGTTACAAGACACATTGTGGATATCGCTCAGAGCTACAACAAGTTCTATCATGATGAGCACATCCTGGTTGATAACGAAGATGAAAAGATTGCAAAGGTTGCTCTGGTTATGGCTGCAAAGGCTGCCATCAAGAACGGCCTGGGTCTTCTGGGTATGAATGCACCTGAAAGAATGTAATTTTTGATGAAAATAATTGAGAAACTAATCAGGAGGATAATTCCAATGAGATATGAAGGAGATATTTACAGACCCCCCAGTGAGGCATACAGCCTGTTGGTACAGGTAACTATCGGCTGTACTCACAACAAGTGCACATTCTGTAAAATGTTCAAGAATAAAAAATTTAGAGTTCGTGCTCTGGAAGAAGTTCTGGAAGATCTGGCATGGGCAAGACAGAAGTATAGAAGAGTAGAGAGAATGTTCTTGTGTGACGGCGATGCACTTGCTCTTTCTAACAGAAGGCTGATGCCTATACTCGAGTACATCAAGGAAAACTTCCCTGAATGTGAG
>JAZUBM010000112.1:0-5551 GCA_045638485.1 Lentihominibacter sp.
GGCGTAGCCGGTCTTAAGAAACATGACATCAAAGTTTCCGGTATCGTATTTATGCTGTACTGTCTCGTAGCTGCCGGAGCTTTCGGTATCGAAGAAATGATACCTGAAACTGGTCCGGGGATGACATTGATCCTGCTGGCTATATTCCCAATCATTTGGGCATATCCAATCAGTAACATGGTTGCTGAATGCGGATCTGTAATGCCATCAGAAGGCGGCGTGTACGTATGGGTAAAGGAAGCCTTTGGCGAATTCTGGGGATTCCAGGCAGGATGGTGGGGAACAGTTTCCACCTACATCACAAATGGTGTATACGTAGCACTGGTAGCAGGCTATGTTAGCCAGATGATTCCTATGTCTGAAATGGCTATTTTCGCATTAAAAATCGGTATGATTGCACTTTTCACATTCATCAATTTGATGGGTCTTAGAGAAGTAGGTAAGGTAAGTACAGTACTGTCAATTGCTATCGTATGTGCATTTATGCTGGTAGCAGTAGTAGGTCTCATTAACTGGCAGACTAATCCTGTATCACCAATGATGCCTGAAGACTATAACTTCTTCGATTCACTGTCAGGCGGTATCTGCATCTGTGTATGGATGTACTGCGGATATGAATGTATCTCAAACATGGCTGGCGAAGTTAAGAACCCTCAGGTTATCCCTAAGGGACTGCTGATCGCAATGCCATTAGTAGCACTTACTTATATTCTGCCTACACTGGGTGGTCTCGCATCACTGCCTGCAGGATCATGGGAAAACTGGTCAACTGAAGGTGGATTCAATGCTGAATCAGTAGGCTATGCTACAGTTCTTACTGAAAATATGGGAACTGCATGGGGATACATTTTCCTCGTGATAGCTATCGTATCACAGTGCGCTATCTTTAATACATACTTAGCATCAGGCTCAAGAGGCTTCTTCGTAATGGCTGACGACAACCTGTGCCCTAAGTTCCTGGTTAAGATCAGCAAGAAGAGAGGCGTACCTTACATCGGTATTCTGTCACTGGCACTGGTAACTGTTATTCTTTGTCAGGCAGACTTCACAACTCTGGTATCAACAGAAGTAGTATTCATCCTGGCACTGTACATCATTCTGCCGCTGGCAGTAATCAAGCTGAGAAAGGATATTCCTGTAGAAGAAAGACTGAAGAGAAACCTCTTCGTAATGCCTGGCGGAAAAGCAGGTCTGGCATTCTTCTGTGGAGCTCCAATCTTCATTTCAATCGTAGCACTGCTGGTTAATGGAACTGACTACTTCGTAACAGGCCTGCTCGCAACAGCATCAGGTGTTATCGTATATGTTATCGTTAAGAAGATATACGGTGGCCTTTACAAGCAGGATCCTGAAAGATATCCACTTAACCCTAAGACTAAGCTGGCTCAGGGAGATACAATGAGAATCGGTATCTATCTGATTATTGCAGGCGTATCAGCATTCTTAGCACAGTTCTGGCTGAGATGGTATGAAGTATCATACGGCGAATGGGAACCAAGTGACTATGACATGATGGGTGACATCATTCCACAGGTTCAGAACATCTTAGGATTCGGTGGTGTTGCAGTAGCAATCATCGGTCTGATTGTATTCTTCATTTGCAAGAAGAACGATCCACCTGCTCCTGCAGTAGAACTGGATGTTGATGCTCTCATGGATAAATATCTCAACGAAAAGAGCTATGACGACATCTTCGGAGATGCATAGACAATAATAGATAATCATTAAAAATTATTAATAAAAAAACGGGTATAGCAGATTGCAATACCCGTTTTTTTAATGTAGGATATATCGTGTGACATATTGTTAGACCATGTTTTTTGGAATATAATCCAGACCTCTTTAATAGAATCTAAATGTACAAACTGTTGGGATTTATAGGCCTGTAATGGCTTAGAAAGAGAGGAAATAACATGGGGAGCAGAAGACGCCCAAAGGGCCGTAGGAAACACCGAGGAAATAGTAAAAGACCGAACTTTGCACCTGTGGTGGTTATCCTATGTTTATCAGTGGGGTGCGGATATATTACGGCTAAATACATAGTAGATCCTGTTGTCAACTATGTGCCTCAAATTATGGCCGAAAAAAAAGAAGATAAAATGGGCAAAGAAGAGGAAAAAAAGACATTAATCGAGGACGATGTGGATGTTGAAAAAACTGATGAAATCAGCGGATATGCACTGCAATTCGGCAGTTATTCCGATAAAGCTTCCGCCGAAAGCGTGATGAAATCTATTGATGTTGATGGCCTTCAAATTATCGAACATGATAATCTTTATAAAATAGTAGGAATTATTTACAAGTCAAAGGCAGATGCAAAGAATGCATTGGAAAAACTACCTGCCGGAACAAAGGCTTTTGTTACAGCCATATACCAATAATCAAAAAGGAAAGCGCATATGATACCATTATCTACAAGAATGAGACCTTCCAAATTGTCCGAATTTGTTGGACAGACACACTTCATGTTTGAAGGCTCGCTTTTTTACAACTCAATAAAAAACAAGACTTTTGACTCAGCAATTTTCTTTGGTCCTCCGGGAATCGGTAAGACCACTTTGGCGAGAATCATAGCTTCTGAACTGGACAGTAATTTTGTAGAAATCAATGCGTCAACAACAGGAACTAAAGAATTAAAGACCATATTGGAAAATGCGTCGGTTAGATTTTATGGGCTCCAAAAAGAAACAACATGCTTATATGTAGATGAAGTTCACAGATGGAATAAACTTCAGCAAGATTCGTTATTAAAAGCTCTGGAAGAGGGAATAATTAAGTTTATTGGAAGTACTACCGAAAATCCGTATTTTTCTGTGAACAATGCGATAATAAGTAGAGTAAGAAATATCTATGAGTTCAAGAGATTATCAACTGATGAGCTTTTCGGAATCTTAAAAAGAACCCTTGAGGATACGGAAAAGGGCTTTGGCGGATTGGGTATAAAGTATGATGAAAAGGCTCTTAGAATTCTGGCAGATATGAGCAGTGGAGACTGCAGAGTTGCCTTGGATACTTTGGGATTTATCGTAGACAACCTTGATGAAAACAAAGGTATAGACCAACAAATTGTAGCCGAAGCTATGCAGCAACAGACGACTTTCTATGATAAGGAAGAAGATAAATACAATCTGCTTTCCGCTCTGCAAAAATCAGTGAGAGGAAGTGATCCACACGCAGCGGTTCACTATTTGGCTCGTCTGATTGACGGAGGTGCAGATATCAATATGATAGGTAGAAGACTGATGGTAATGGCTAGCGAAGATATTGGGATGGCATATCCTAACGCTATTTCCATAGTTACTTCATGTGTACAAGCTGCTCAGATGATAGGCTATCCTGAAGCAAGAATAAACTTAGCTCATGCTACTGTGCTATTGGCATCATGTCCTAAATCCAATGCTGCAAACGAGGCGTTGAACAGCGCAATGGCTGATTTGAAGAGACGAAAGATAGAAGATGTCCCGGCCCATCTTATGGACTCACATTATGGTGGTGCCGCTAAACTGGGCAGAGGATTAGATTATAAATATCCTCATGCATACGGCGGATATGTAACACAGCAGTATTTGCCTGATGACCTTTACAATGAAGGCGTTAAATATTACATGCCGACTTCTAATGGAAGCGAAGCGGCTTTCAAAAAATACCTGGAGGAGCTGGAACGAATAGATGAAAAAAATAGTAAGGGCTGAGAACGCCGGATTTTGTTTCGGAGTTAAGCAGGCAATAGATAAAGCAGAGAAAGCAGCTGAGAAAGCCGGCAAAGACGGAAAACGAATTTTTTCCATGGGTTCTCTAATTCATAACGAAAGAGTAACGGGAGATCTAGAGAAAAAGGGTATAAAAATCATCAATTCCCTCGAAGAAGTGGAAAGGGCAGATCAGGTAATTATAAGGTCTCACGGAGAAGGCGAGGCATTTTATAAAGCAGCAGAAGAAAAAGGTGTGGAGCTGATAGATGCTACATGTCCTTTTGTTGCCAAAATACATAAGCTTGTAAATCAGACTGATAAGCAAGTAGTGATTGTAGGCGATAGGAATCATCCTGAAGTAATGGGAATCTTTGGATGGTGTAGGAAGCCGGCTATAGTAGTAAGTTCATATGAAGAGGCTTTGGAAGTGAAAGAAGACGATTTCTTCATAGTAACACAAACAACCATAAGGGAAGCAATGCTCAATGAAGTGGTGAAGGCTTTTGATGAAAAGGGTAAGAAGTATGAAGTGAATAATACCATATGCAGTGCTACTTCAAAGCGTCAGGAATCATGCGAAAAATTGGCAAAAGAGTCCGAGATTATGGTTGTAATCGGTGGTAAGAAAAGCTCGAATACAAAGAAATTATATGACATCTCAAAAAAATATTGTCCAAATACTTATTTTGTTGAAAATATCGAAGATTTACCATTGAAACAGGTGGAAAAATATAATAGAATAGGAATAGCGGCGGGTGCATCGACGCCCGAATGCACAATTAAGGAGGTTATTGCCATAATGAGTGAAGTAATGCTCGAAAACAACGAATTAAACATGCATGATCTTATGGACGAAATCGAAAAGTCCCTGAGATTGCCAAGAGGCGGAGAAATCGTAACAGGTAAAGTACACCAGGTTACAGACAAAGAAGTTATTGTTAATTTAGGATGCAAGAAGGATGGTATCCTGCCAATGAACGAAGTTACATTGGAAGAAGGCCAGACTTTAAAGGATGCTTTCAAAGTTGATGATGAAATCCAGGCGAAAGTAATCAAGACTGATGATGGCGACGGCGGAATTTTACTTTCAAAGAAGAAGTTAGAAATCAGTGCCAACTGGGATGAAATCGTTAAGGCACTTGAAGATAAAACAGTTCTGGAAGTTAAGGTTACTAGACCGGTTAACGGCGGCGTTATTGCTGAGTACAAAGAAGTTTCCGGATTCATTCCTCTTTCACAGCTTTCAGACCACTACGTTGAAAACGCAGAAGAGTTTGTTGGAAAGACTATGGAAGTTAGAGTTTCCAGAGTTGACCAGAGAAGAAACAGAGCTGTATTCTCACACAAGCTGTTCCTGAACGAAGAAAAGGATAAGCTGGTTGCAGAAATTTGGGAAAACCTGAATGTTGACGATGTAGTAGAAGGTACAGTAATGAGATTCACTGATTACGGTGCATTCGTTGATATCGGCGGCATTGACGGTCTGCTCCACATCTCCGAAATCTCCTGGGGCAAGCTGAAGCACCCACAGGAAGTTCTGACTATCGGACAGAAAATCAACGTTAAGGTTCTGACAATGAACGCAGAAAAAGGAAAAATCTCACTGGGTCTCAAGCAGAACCAGCCTGAACCTTGGAGCGTTATCGACACAACTTATGAAGTTGGACAGGTTATCGAAGGTAAAGTTGTACAGATCAAGGAATACGGTGCATTCGTAGAACTCGAACCTGGTCTTGACGGACTGGTACATATTTCAGAAGTTGCTCACAAGAGAGTTGGCAACATCGCTGAAGAACTGGAAGTTGGCCAGACTGTAAACGCTAAGATCCTCGAAATGGACAAGGATAGAAAGAGAATCA
>JAZUBM010000113.1:0-2157 GCA_045638485.1 Lentihominibacter sp.
GAGAAAAAACAAAATGAACATTACAGAATTATTGGTGAAAATCGACGATTTCGTATGGGGAATTCCACTGATCGTACTCATCATGGGTACAGGTATCTTCCTTACTATCAGACTGGGCGTACTGCAGTTCAGACATCTGCCTAGAGCCCTCAAGTACATGGTTAAGAATGAAGAAGACGGTATCGGCGAAGTAACAAGCTTCGGTGCTCTCTGTACAGCAATGGCGGCTACAGTAGGTACAGGTAATATCGTCGGAGTTGCTACAGCAGTAATCGCAGGTGGTCCGGGAGCGCTTTTCTGGATGATACTGGCAGCTTGCTTCGGAATGGCTACTAAGTATGCCGAAGGTTTACTGGCAGTTAAGTTCAGAGTTGAAAAAGAAGGCGGAAGATTCCTGGGCGGACCTTTCTACTATATTGAAAACGGTATGGGTAAAGGCTGGAAATGGCTGGCTAAACTGTTTGCAATCTTTGCATGCGGAGCAGGTCTCCTCGGTATCGGTACTATTACTCAGGTAAACGGTATCGCATCAGCTACAAAGAACTTCTTTGACCCTAACAATGAGCACATGGTTACAATCTTTGGAACTGAATATTCATGGGTTGTAGTTATCACAGCTATCGTAGTTGCAGTAATAACAGCTCTCGTAGTTATCGGTGGTATCCAGAGAATCGCAAGCGTAACAACTATCGTAGTTCCATTCATGGCTATTGCATACGTACTTGTTTGTGTAGTGATCCTTATTTATAACATCGATAAGATCGGCTGGGCTATCACAGAAATCTTTGCAGGAGCATTCGGTCTCAGAGCAGCAGCAGGCGGAGCTCTCGGAGCACTGATGATCGCTATGCAGAAGGGTGTTGCAAGAGGTATCTTCTCAAACGAATCAGGTCTCGGTTCTGCTCCTATCGCAGCAGCAGCAGCCCAGACTAAGGAACCTGTAAGACAGGGTCTCGTATCCATGACAGGTACATTCATCGATACAGTTATCATCTGTTCCATGACAGGTCTTACTATCATGGTATCAGGCGCATATGATTTCTCAATCGTTAACGGACTGGAAGGTGTAGAAGTAACTGCAGTTGCATTCGGAAACGGACTCCCATGGAATCCACAGATCGGAGCAGCAGTTCTGATGGTTGCACTGGCGTTCTTCGCATTCACAACTATCCTCGGATGGGACTATTACAGTGAAAGATCACTGGAATACCTCTCAGGCGGAAACATGAAGGCAGTTATGGTATTCAGATGGTTATACATCCTGGCAGTTCTGATTGGACCATTCCTGACAGTATCAGCTGTATGGACACTGGCAGACATCATGAATGGTTGCATGGCTGCACCTAACCTTATCGCACTGCTGGCACTGTCCGGTATTGTTGTTAAGGAAACAAAGAGCTACTTCGATCGTCTCAAGAAGGGCGAAATCAAGGGCTAAGCTCGAAACCGGAGAATTTCGGCAAACAAAATACATATCTTGAATTTTAAGCGTGTCTTTGCATAAGACACGCTTTTTTATATTTTAGGCAGCCCTGTTGGCAGTTTTGATATTAGCGACTAGTTTTGACAACGATTTAGCGAGTTTTGTTGTCAAAATGATAGGGGGTAAAATAATTTGACAATCTGTCACTAATAATAGCTCTAAAACAACTCAAAATACCATCAAAATAGGGCAGAAACAGGGAAAAACAAGCTAGGTGTTGGCAAATTTTAAAGAATAACTTAATTTTGCCAACCAAACTGTAGATGATGATGTGTTTGATTATGCTTTTGTGGTATGGATTATGAAAAGTAGGAGTAGAATGCATTTCGACGAACAAAAACACTTTAAGAATTGACTCGAGCAAGAAGATTGGTTCAATGTCAGGAACTGTTTGAACATCGAAGATGTGAGTTTTCCTGACATTCCAATCTTCGCGAGAAATTCTATAAAGTGATTGTGAGGAGAACAGCAAGCGGAGGCTACTTTTCATAATCCAGAGTAGAAGAATAATTAAGCATAATCCCACCCACCCAAACATATACATTCAACAAACATAAGAAAAAGGAGGAGTGAAATGCTTAATACAGAAGATATCAGAAACAAGGAGGTCATTAACATATATGACGGTAAAAGCATGGGATTTGTTTGCGATATAGAAATCAATCTGAGGGAAG
>JAZUBM010000114.1:0-4585 GCA_045638485.1 Lentihominibacter sp.
CAGCACCGATTTCCATGGCATAATCTTCTGTAAGAACTGCTCCCCCTACCATGACCTTACAGTCAGGCACCTCTTCCTTTATTGCTATGATCGTCTCTTCCATACTCTTAAGTGTGGTAGTCATAAGAGCACTGAGACCTACAAGTTTAACACCTTTTTCCTTAACGGTTTCTACGATTTTCTCCTTAGGTACATCCCTTCCTAAATCAATCATCTTATAACCATAGTTTTCCATTATTACCTTAACGATATTCTTGCCTATATCATGGATGTCACCCTTCACGGTGGCAATAACCACCTGACCAAGTGAAACGACTTCCTTATCCCCTGCAACAAGTCTATCCTTAATTACTTCAAATCCCGCCTGAGCAGCTGACGCCGCCTGGAGCATCTGAGGAAGGAAAATACTTCCTTTCTCAAAACCTTTTCCTACTTTATCGAGAGCCGGAATAAGGTAACTGTTCACTACTGCCATCTCATCGTTTTCCTGAAGGAGTTTTTCAACTGCCGTTACAGTCTCACCCTTCATGCCTTTTTCAATACAGTAGAATATATCATGTCCGCCCCCAGTAGAAAGCGCGCTCTTGTCCGCCTCCGGCGTTTCGGATTTCTTGCCGATTTGGGCAGTTCCAATCTCTGCATCGGCATATCTCTCGATATATTTCACGGCATTTTCATCCACATTTTTCAGTACGTTATATGCGAAAATCGATGCCATCATATCTTCGTCGTTAGGATTTATAATAGGTAAATCCAGACCGTTTTCCATAGCTAAAGTCAGGAATGTTCTGTTCACAAGAATTCTTGCCGGTAGTCCGAAACTGATATTTGAAACGCCCAGCGCAGTTCTAAGTCCCAGCTTTTCCTTGACCATCTTAACAGCCTTCAGAGTTTCAGCAGCTTCTTTCTGCTGTGCAGAAACTGTAAGAGTCAGACAGTCGATAATTACGTCTTCTTTCTTAATTCCATAGCTGAGTGCTCTTTGCAGAATTTTTTCGGCGATTGCAAATCTTCCTTCTGCTGTTTCCGGTATGCCATTCTCGTCGAGTGTAAGACCTACAACTGCCGCTCCGTACTTCTTCACCAACGGAAGAATTGCATCCAGAACTTTATCTTCTCCGTTAACTGAGTTGACTATGGCCTTGCCGTTATACACTCTCAGTGCCGCTTCAATTGCCTGAGGATTTGAAGAGTCTATCTGAAGTGGCAGACCTGTGATTGACTGAAGTTTTTTGACAACCAGCGGCAGTACCTTAACATCATCAAGAGATGGAACTCCTACATTAACATCAAGTATCTCTGCACCGGCATCAATCTGTTCAACAGCCTGTGTCAATATATAATCATAATCTTCGTCAAGAAGAGCTTGTTTTAATCTCTTCTTTCCTGTAGGATTGATTCTTTCACCAATTACTGTAACGTGATCAACGTTTACAACTGTATTTCCGCTGCAGACTTTAAGCTGGCCGGTGGCTATTTCTTGCTGATCGTTAGACGAAGCCTGGTTTCTTGCGGCATGCAAGCCTCTGATATATTCAGGATTTGTACCGCAGCAACCACCCATCATGTTAATTCCCGCATCGATATACTCAGCCATTTTGTCTACAAACTGATCGCATGTTATATCATATGCTCCTGTTGCAGGATCAGGAAGACCTGCATTAGGCTTGGCAAATATAGGGAGGCTTGTAAGGCTTCTCAGCTTCTTTGCCATAGGATATATTTCTACAGGTCCAAGGGAACAGTTGATTCCCATAGCATCAACACCGAGGCCTTCCAGTGTAACTGCCATAGCTTCAAGGCTCACACCTGTAAATGTTCTCTCGTTTTCTTCAAAAGTCATGGATACCATCACCGGCAGGTCTGAGTTTTCCTTAACCGCCAGCACTGCGGCCTTCACTTCATAAAGGTCAGTCATGGTTTCTATTACGGCTAAGTCAGCCTTGCAGATCGGATTTTCTTCGCCGCATTTTACGGCTGCTTTTACCAGCTCGGCGAATGTATCATAAGCGTCTTCAAAACTGAGTGTTCCCATAGGCTCGAGAAGTTCTCCCAAAGGTCCCATGCCAAGAGCCACTTTAACTTCCTTACCGTCTTCTGCAGCTGCTACTCTAGCTGCGCCTGCCGCTCCCATGGCAACTTCGGTTGCCTTTTCCAGCGTAACATCCAGCTCATCCATCTTGAATCTGTTGATTCCGAATGTTGCCGCATAAATGATGTCAGCGCCTGCATCTACATACTGCTTATGTATATCCGTCAATATTTCAGGATGAGCCTGCCCGAAATGAGTTGTGGTTTCGTCGGCACTCATACCTGCTTTCTGAAGCATTGTTCCCATTGCTCCGTCCAAAATATATACTTTTTCTTTAAAGTTTATCGCCACAAAATTTTCCTTCTTTCTTTAAAGTACATTTATCTTTTAATACGCATTCTCCACATGTTGCAAGGGTTCCTGTCACAGGGTGATCTGCGATTCCTATCAAAGCTGTTATGGATTTTCTTGGTATCATTAGGCTGTCTTTAGTTACATTTAAGCCGATTTGTCTCTGCCCATCCAGTTGTCTTACGATACGTGCCTGTTCGGTAATGGGATAATCTCCGTATCCCGGGCTGAATCGTGATGTTGTGTATAGAGGCTTAGCTTCACTATCGGCTGCTTGCTGTGATACCTGTCTACTGATATATTCTTCAAATTCATCTGCCAACTGTTCTACCAGCACCGATGCGCCGCAGTCTATGATAACAGCCATTGCCATATCGGTTATCTGAGTTATTCTCAAAAGTTGCTCCACACCGGCTCCTAGGGTAACTGCCATAAGAATAACCTTATGACACCCTTCTAGGTGCTTCTGAATGGAAAAGCTTTCGGTAAAGCCTTCTGCACTTTTTACAGAGACGCCTGCCCTTTCCACTATCTTGTACACGGCCCTTGGCTGGGCTACCTCTATCAACAGCTTTTCCCCTTGATCCATCTGAAGCTCTAGGCTTTTATCTACACTGCCCTTTGCATGAAGGGCCGATAGCCATGCTTCACGGTTTATGGGGCGAGTAATTTGTAAATTCATATTTTCTTCCTATCTGATTTATATGACGGTCGAAGCGTTGTTCCTAAAGCAGATCCTTAATGGCTTCGTATACCTTCAGGGCAACCTGCGGGTTGTTCATGGTATAAAGGTGAATACCATCTACTCCGTTAGCTATGAGGTCGCGGATCTGGTCAACGGCATACTGAATGCCGGCTTCAAACAGACCTTCAGGATCATGCTCGTATGTGCTAATCATCTTTGTAAATTCAGGTGGAAGGCTCGCTCCACTGAGGGCTACCGTTCTTTCGATTTGTCTTGAATTTACTATAGGCATAATACCTGCTGAAATCGGAACTTTGATACCCATCATTCTTGCTTTGCCTACGAATTCATAGAAGCATTTATTATCGAAGAAAAGCTGAGTAATCAACACGTTGGCACCGGCGCCGATTTTGTATTTTAAGTTATGGATGTCTTCATCCAATGATTTGCTCTCATAATGGCCTTCAGGGTAACATGCTCCGAGAATATCCAAGTCGTCGTTGCATTTTCTCTGAATTTCGATTGCCAGTTCATTGGCGTGGGTGAAATCTTCCTTTCTCGGCTGATCGGGAACGATATCTCCTCGCAGTGCCAGAACATTTTTGATGTCAGCCTGCTGGAATCTGCCGATCATTTCCTTAACGTCTTCTCTTGAGGAGTTAACGCAAGTGAGATGAGCAACACCTTCAATTCCGTGCTTCTTCTTTATGTTTGATGCGATTTCACATGTGGAGTTATCTGCCATGTTTCCTCCGGCTCCGTAAGTTACGCTGATGAAGTCGGGGTTACATACGACCAGCTGGTCCACAGTGTCGTAAATAGTATCTATATTGGCCTTCTTTTTCGGCGGGAATATTTCCAAGGAAAAAACAGGTTTTTTACTAGCAAAGATTTCAGATATTCTCATGATGCACCTTCCTTTCTTAACATTTAATTATACTCCTGAAAACCCTTTGTTGCAATAAGGCCTTATGGTATACTTGAGCTGAAAGGACGTGAAAATTATGAAACTCAATAAATATATAGATCATACTTTATTAAAACCGGAAGCGACTGAAGAGCAGATACTTACCCTTTGCGATGAGGCCCTCAAGTATGACTTTTACAGCGTATGTGTCAACAGTTGCCACGTGTCTTTGGCGGCAGAGAAGCTGGCAGGTTCCGATGTGAAGGTTGCGGCTGTGGCAGGTTTCCCTCTCGGTGCCATGTCCAAGGCAGCTAAGGTGTTTGAAGCTCGCGAAGCTGTAGAGGCCGGTGCCGGTGAAATCGATATGGTTATAAATATCGGCGCTATGAAAGAAGGTCGTTATGATTATGTTCGCGATGAAATTTCTGCACTGGTTGATGTTTGTCACGGGTATTCGATTTCTTACGGCGAACCTGTAAGCGGAGGAGCATTGCTTAAGGTCATTATCGAAACTTGCCTTCTTACAGATGAAGAAATCGTCAAAGCATGTCAGCTGGCAGTAGAAGCAGGTGCAGACTTTGTAAAAACCTCTACAGGCTTCAGTACAGGT
>JAZUBM010000115.1:0-3532 GCA_045638485.1 Lentihominibacter sp.
TTTGCAGGATATGCTTCGTGAGCAGTTGCATGAGGAACGTAGCTGATGAACTGTTCCAGAGCTTCCTTAACTCCTTCGCCTGTTACAGCTGAGCATGCGAATACAGGAACGATAGCGCCTGTTCCGATACCCTTGCTGAGACCTGTAGCGAACTGTTCATCTGTCAGTTCCATAGTTTCCAGATAGATATCCATCAGTTCTTCGTCAGTTCCTGCTACTTCTTCTTCCAGAGATTCTCTGTCATCAAGAGTTACAACTGAGCTTCCGAACTTTTCTTTCAGTTCTTCGATCAGTGCTTCTACATCAACGTTTTCTTTGTCTGTCTTGTTGATGAGGAAGAACTTAGGGATTCCGAACTGCTTGCATGAGTTCCAAGCTTTTTCTGTACCAACCTGGATACCTGCTGATGCGTCAACCAGAATAGCTGCAGCTTCAACAGCTCTCAGAGCTGAGTTTACTTCTCCTACGAAGTCAAAGAATCCCGGAGTGTCAACGAAGTTGATCTTTACTTTGTTATATTCAACCGGTATTACAGATGTACTGATGGAGTAACCCTTTTCGATTTCCATCTTATCGTAGTCAGATACTGTATTTCCGTCTTCTACCTTACCAAGTCTGCTGATAGCTCCTGTAGCCAGCAGAGCAGCTTCTAAAAATGTAGTTTTACCACTGCCACCATGTCCAACGAGTGCGATGTTTCTAATGTTTTCGCTCTTATAGCCTTTCATCTAATTAAGACCTCCTAAAATATTTCCTAAAGATATCACCATTATATCATTCTAATTCTTGCATAGCAACATATTTAATTCTTCTCAAAGGTCAGTTTTTAGCAGTTTTTAGCTATTCGCAGCATATGTAGGCAACGCATAAAAAAAACAGATGGGCAAAAGCCCATCTGTAAAAAGGTCATTCGATCTTATTTGTTTGCTTCTCTGTAAGCCTTAGCGTCTGCTACGAAATCAGGGTCAGCGAATTCAGGTCTCTGCAGTTCTTTCTTAACCATCAGAGTACCAGTACCGTATGCAGCGATTTCTGGTGGGTTGATCATTTCAGCACCTGAACCGTTGATTACGTTGCCGTTTTCGTCCTTTGAATCTCTCATCCACTTGTAAGCGAAGAACTTGCACTTGAATGAAGTGTTACCAACCTTTTCGATGTATCCGCCGTATTCCATCCAGTCACCAGCGTATACAGGAGCAGTGTATCTAACTTCTTCGTATCCTACGAACAGTGATTCGTCACCGTGAAGTCTGATAGCCAGTTCTGTACCAACGTCGCCCCATGCAGTTACGATGTGTGCGCCTTCTACGAGTTCACCAGCATAGTGAGCATCGCCAGCTGACATTCTTGACTTTAAGTTTACGTATGAACCGATCATCTTAGGGTTGTTTTCTCTTTCCATGATGCATTCTAAAACTGTCTTAATAGCTGCCATTTTAATCATCCTCCTAAATTTTAAGAAATACTTAATTTTTTTATTTTTGCATTGTAATTATGCTTTACAACGCTTTACATACACTTAAATAATACACCTTTGGTCCTTTACTGTCAATGGTCAAAACCTTAAATTAATCTAATTTCTAGGGTCCTGAGGTATATAATGACGACCTGAATAATTATACTTAAGATCTATCCTATACAAAGCCGTCGCTATATCATTTTCATCCTGTGTTCTTAAAGCTGCCACTATCATTTCGTCAGCTTTACATTCTTTTTCGATATAATCTACATACTCTGCAATACTGTTAAAGTCGTCCGGTTTTTCTCCATTTACTGCAAAGATTTCGAAAGATTCATTGAACACAAAGGCATACATTTCATTGATGCTGTTTGTCGCCTCAATCGTCATTTTAAGTCCGTTTTCGTGGAACATTTCTCCATTCAGATCGTTAAATTTAAGCGGCACAGGGTTTTCTTCATCTGCCGCTTTTTCAAGCTTCTCATGGAAATCTCTTATACTTTGTCCCAGGACTTCTTTGTTAGGTTCATACCAAGACTTCATGATATCCATGATAGTAAGAGCCAGATTCTTCGAATCCGATCCATACCACAACGATTCAAGATGGTATCCCCAATCATTTTCCACGATTATTTTCACTAAATAGATCTGGCTGTATCTCTCAGTCATAAAGTCATTTCTCCTTTAAAAAGACGGACAATAAATTGCCCGTCTTTGTGAGTTTAAGTTAAGTTTTAAATTATCCGTATTGACTGTAATTAGTCAGCGAAGATAACTGCTCCATCAGGAAGTGCAACGTCCAGAGGCTTAACGATCTTGCAAACGTTTACCATGTGGATGTAGTCAACGTTTCCAGCCAGGATGTTGTTACCCCAAGTTCCGCAACCTTCTGATACTGCAGGTGACAGAGCGTTAGTTGTTGGACCCCATGCATCTGGTGTAGGCTGGTTGATCAGCATTCTTGCTACAGGAATTCTTTCTCCAGCGTACAGGATGTGTTCTTCATTGTTTGTGAACAGACCAGCTGTATGTCCAGTTCCGCCTGCTTCTTCCATGTTTCTTACTGCCATGTCAACAGCGTTTTCGAATGTGTCATAGCTCTTCAGGATAACTACAGGTCCCATGATTTCCTTACACAGAACGTCAGCAGCTCCGATAGCGTCAACCTTCAGACCAACAACCTTAGTTCCTTCTGGTACTGCGAATCCAGCAGCTTCAGCGATAACGTCAACGTCCTTACCTACCAGACCTGAGTTGATGTGTCCGTCTTCGAACAGAGCGTCTCTGAACTTAGCAACGTCAGCAGCGTCTTCGAAGATAACAGCGCCAGCTTCTCTGAATTCAGCGAAGAATTCAGCTTCAACTTCTTCTGGGTACAGAAGCAGGTTGTCACCGTCACACAGGATTCCGTTGTCAGCGCATACAGCGATGATTGACTTTTCTGCAGCGTCCTTCAGATCATAATCTCTGTCGATGATTGCTGGAGGGTTTCCTGGTCCTACGCCGTAAGCAGGAGTTCCGGATGAGTAAGCAGCCTTAGTCAGTCCAGCACCGCCTGTAGCGATTACGAGGTCACAATTAGCCATCAGTTCCTGTGACTTTTCGATTGATACGTCATTGATGATCTGGATCAGGTCTTCTGGAGCTCCGCAAGCAGCCAGTGCCTGTCTGATCAGGTTTACAGTTTCAGTTGAAGTCTTTTCAGCACGTGGTGCAGGTGAAATGATGATAGCATTCTTACCCTTGATTGCGTGCATGAAGTTTCCGAGCGGAGTTACTGTAGGGTTAGTTGCAGGTGTGATAGCACCGATAACTCCGATTGGGTGTGCAGCTTCTACCAGACCCTGTGATGGATCTTCGTTGATGATACCAACTGATCTCTTATCTTTCAGGTAATCCCAGAACATTGTTGGAGTATCAGTGTTCTTGCCAATCTTATCTTCGTAGCTGCCGAGGCCTGTTTCGTCAACTGCCAGTCTTGCTAAAGGTTCTGCGTTCTTGTAGATGATCTTAGCACCTTCAAATACCAGCTTGTCAACCTGTTCCTGAGTGTAATTGCTGATTTCAGCTACT
>JAZUBM010000116.1:0-15193 GCA_045638485.1 Lentihominibacter sp.
TTCAATAAATTGTTCTTCTGTAATAATCGGCACACCCAGTTCTTTCGCCTTTTTGTTTTTTGATGATGCCGACATGATATCGTTGTTTATGAGATAGTCTGTCTTAGCGCTGACAGATGATGCCGTTTTACCGCCTGCAGCTTCGATGGCCGCCTTCACGGCATCTCTGTTTTCATAGTGGTAGACCTTACCGGTAATTACGAATGTCTTACCACTTAAGCTTCCTCCGGTAGTGTCTTCAAAAGATTGATCAATCTGAAGAACTTCATGCAATTCTGCTATGGTCTTAAGATTATCTTCTTCCTTGAAAAACTCTACGTAAGCTTTTGCCATGATATCTCCGATACCGTCTATGTTAACCAGCTCATCTTCCGATAAACCGGCTATCTTATCCCAGTTATTTTTGCACTCCTTGGCAATCATCTTAGCATTGGCAACTCCTATATTAGGAATTCCCAAAGCATATAAAAGTCTTGCCGGAGTTGTAGCTGCAGCCTTTGCAGCCGCTGCTGTCATATTATCAAAGGACTTCTTGCCGAAGCCTTCCATGGTTACTATTTTATCTTCCCAATCAGCAAGCTTGAAGATGTCTGCCGGCTGGCGGAGGATTCCTTCATCTATGAACTTTTCAAGTGTAGCTTCAGAAAGTCCTTCGATGTTGAGGGCGTTTCTGCTTACAAAATGTGTGAACGACTTGATTTTCTTAGCAGGGCACTCAGGGTTTGGACAGTGGAGGGTTTCTATTCCATTGTCGTCATGAATTTCCGTTGTCGCACCGCATACAGGGCAAGTTTCAGGCGGCTGAATTGTTCCGCTCTTAGTGGTGTTTTCTGCTATCTGCGGAATGATCATGTTTGCCTTATAGACTTTAATGGTATCTCCCTCACCAAGAGCTAAACTCTTAACGATGCTAAGGTTATGAACGGATGCTCTTGTTACTGTCGTTCCTTCCAGCTCCACAGGTGCAAATACTGCAATCGGATTAATAAGCCCTGTTCTGGAAGCATTCCATAACACCTGCTGAAGCTGTGTTTCTCTTATCTCATCTCTCCATTTAAATGCGATGGAATCTCTCGGAAATTTAGCTGTAGTTCCCAGGGATACACCGTATGCTATATCGTCGTATATGAGTACAAGCCCGTCTGACGGCAAGTCGAAGTTTTCGATTTTCTTTTCAAAATCCGCTACAGCTTCTGCTATTGTATCTGCAGTAACTTTGACATTGTCCACCGTTTCAAAGCCTTGAGCTTTCATCCACTCTATCTGCTGATGACGAAATTGGAAAGGCGCGCCTGAATCATCTGCACTTTGCATTTCTCCACCTTCAGCCAGTGAGAACCCATAGAATTTCACATGGCGCTGCGCTGTGATTTCGTTGTTCAGCTGTCTCACGGTTCCGCTGCAAAGGTTTCTTGGGTTCTTGTACTTAGCCTCCGCATCGCCTATGGCATCGTTTATTTTTTCGAATTCTTCATAGCTTATAACCGCCTCACCTCGAACTACTACAGTTCCCTTTTCCGGAATAGTCAGTGGTATGTTGTCAAATACTCTGGCGTTATTTGTAATAACTTCGCCTGTAATGCCATCACCTCTTGTAACTGCCTTCGACAACTTGCCGTCTTCGTATGTGAGAACAATTGTAAGACCATCAAGCTTCCATGAGAGGATTCCTTCCTTATCTCCAAGCCATGATTTTAAGTCATCAACGCTCTTGGTTTTATCCAGCGAAAGCATAGGTTTAGGGTGATTTTCTTTCGGAAGTCCGCTTACAACTTCATAGCCCACGTTAACTGTAGGGCTGTTGGAAAGGGTAATGCCCAGCTCTTTTTCGAGAGCCTCAAGCTCATCATAAAGCTGATCATATTCTTGGTTGGTCATGATCTCATTGCTTTCCTGATAATATACTCTGGCAGCTTTATTAAGCTTACTTACCAGTTCTTCCATACGCTTTATTTTTGTTTCCATATTTCTCCTCGCATGCTCTCAGGGTTTCGCATGCTTACCCATTGCATCTTAAAGTTTCTTAAGAGGGGCAAATCCAAGTGCAAGCTTTTTGATATCGCTTCCAAACTGTACTTCCACAATCTTACCGTCACATGAAAGCACCTGACCTTCGCCGAATTTCGGATGTGAAATGCGATCTCCTGCGTCAAATGAATCGGTCGGTGCTGCTACAGTTTTCTTAGTCTGCTGTCTTGCATACTTCAACTGGTCAAACGGCTTGAATGGAGTTGATTCTGTAGTGCCGTCTGTGAATGCACCTGAAGAAATGTCTTTCTTCTTCTTTTCATAAATGCCATCGCCTTCTACAAGCCTTTTGTCAAGTTCTCTTAAGAACTGTGATTCTCTCGTATAGTCAGTCTTACCATATAAAGTACGTCTCTCTGCTCCGGTAAGCCACAGTCTTTCTCTCGCTCTAGTGATGCCCACATAGCAAAGTCTTCGTTCTTCTTCAAGACCCTCTTCTCTATCAAAGGCTCTCCATCCCGGGAAGAGTCCGTCTTCCATTCCCGGCATAAACACGAACGGGAACTCAAGGCCCTTGGCACTGTGCATTGTCATAAGTACCACTGCGTTTTCATCCGCATCGTGGTTATCAACTTCAGCCAGGAGTGCGATTCTTTCCATGAACTCAGAGAGTGAAATGTTAGGATCTTCTTCCTCATATGTATAGATTACCGACTTGAATTCCATCAAGTTTTCGATACGGCTTTCTGCTTCCAAAGTGTTCTGTTCTTCCAGCGACTTTAGATATCCTGACTTAACTAAAAGTCCATCGTACATGTCTGAAATTCTCAGATTGTCTTTTTCTGCTGCATATGAGCTGATGAGCTCTGTGAAGGCGTCGATATTTGCAGAGACCTTACTTGAGAATGAACTCACAACTTCCTTATCCATCATTGTGTCAAAGAGACTTTCATTTCTCACCTGAGCAAGAGCTGTCATCTTTTCAATGGTCTTGCCTCCGATCCCTCTCTTCGGCTCGTTTATTATTCTTGTGAGTGCCAAATCATCAGCCTGATTTTGAACCAGTCTGAGGTAGCACATCATGTCCTTTATTTCTTTTCTGTCGTAATATCTGAGTCCACCTAAAACTCTGTACGGAATGCCTCTTCTTGAAAGGGCTTCTTCGAAAGTTCTGGACTGTGCATTTGTTCTATAGAGGATAGCAAAGTCACTATATCTCTTGCCCGGGCCCTTCATGCGATTTATTTCGCTTGCTACGAAATATGCTTCTTCTCTTTCATCTTCTGCTCTTCTATATATGATCTTATTTCCGGCCTCTTGATCTGTCCAAAGTTTTTTCTGCTTTCTGCCTTTGTTGTGGGCAATTACAGAATGAGCAGCTTCAAGGATATTTGCTGTTGATCTATAGTTCTGTTCCAGCTTGATGACTTTAGCATCTCTGAAGTCTTTTTCAAACTCTAAGATGTTTCTGATATCTGCGCCTCTCCACTGGTAGATACACTGGTCATCATCACCAACAACACATATGTTATTATGCGCTTCTGCCAGCATCTTTATGAAGGCATACTGAATCTGGTTAGTATCCTGATATTCGTCTACCATGATGTATCTGAATCTATTCTGATATCTGAGAAGCACTGCTTCGTCTTTTTCGAAAAGTCTTACTGCGTTAAGAAGCAGATCGTCGAAGTCCATTGCATTGTTCTTCTTAAGTGTCTTTTCGTATCTGGCATATACTTCCCCTGTCATCTTTGCCTTAAGATCATCCCCATTGATTTTGAGGTAGTCTTCCGCAGTGACACGTTGCTCTTTGCATTTGCTGATTATGCCTAAGAAATATGCAGGCGTATATCTTTTGCTGTCGATATTGAGCTCTTTGCAAATGTTTCTTACGAGAGTTTTCTGATCTGTAGGGTCGTAAACAGCAAAGTCTCTACCATATCCTAAAACCTCTGCGTTGGCCCTTAAAATTCTAAGGCATGCGGAATGGAATGTCAGAATCCACATGTTGATTCCTTCACCAACGAGATTTTCCACTCTTTCTCTCATTTCACCTGCGGCCTTATTTGTAAATGTCACCGCCAGCATGTTGTATGGGTCAATGTCCTTTTCTCTGATCATATATGCGATACGGTGAGTCATGGTGCTGGTCTTTCCACTGCCTGCTCCCGCTAAAATAAGGAGTGGCCCTTCAGTGTGCACAGCCGCCTCTCTCTGTTCTTTGTTTAATTTATTTAAATACTCCATGTTAATCTTCCTTTAAAATATGATGAAATTCTGCAATATATAGAACAGTGTTGATACAGCAGGTGAAATGATTCTTCCTGTTACACCGAATATAATCAGTGCAATCAGAATAACATTGCCGTATCTGTAAACTGTCCAATAAAAGTCAGTTGTCTTCAGATTGAAGATTTCGCTTATGATATTGAATCCGTCAAGCGGCGGTACCGGTATCAGATTGAATATCATCAGCACTAAATTTATCTGAATAACATACATTATCATTGTCCAAAGCACTGAACCGCCACCAGTAGTAAGTATGCCTGCGCCCAATGTAAGGAACAAGATTTTTGCAATCACTGCGAAAACTATGGCGATAATCAGGTTCATTGTCACGCCTGCCAGAGATACAAGAAGTTCCCCTTTTCTTCTGTTGGCATAATATGTCGGATTAACTTCTACAGGTACGCCCCATCCGAAACCTGCAAAAATCAATGCTGCAAAGCCCACAGGATCCACATGTGCCATCGGGTTGATGGTCACTCTTCCCTGAAGTTTAGGTGTAGGATCTCCCAGCTTGTGTGATACCAAAGCGTGAGCGTATTCATGAAATGACAGACCGATTATAATTGCCGGAAGTGTCATCAGCACGTCCATCAACCATTCCATAGGATTGGAAAAAGCTCCGCTTCGAAGTGAGTTTGCCGCTAGGATAACGACAAACAGTATCAAAGTAAAATCATAGTTACGTCTCATATTAATCTCCTCCCAGATTCATATATACATTACATTATAGTATAGCATTTTTGAGGTGAGATTAATAGTGAAAACAGTGCAATGAGACATATAAAAAGACCCGATAAATCGGGTCTTGATTTTTTGCATATTATTCGATTTCAGGAAGACTTGCGAAACCATGTGCAAGTTCTTCTTCTGTAGGGATGTAGTCTCCCATTTCACCGTTATTGAATCTTTCGTATGCATACATATCGAAATATCCTGTTCCTGTCAGACAGAATACGATTGTCTTTTCTTCGCCTGTTTCCTTGCACTTAAGTGCTTCGTCGATGGCAACCTTAATAGCATGGCTGCTTTCAGGTGCAGGCAGAATACCTTCAACCTTAGCAAATTCAACAGCTGCAGCAAATACTTCAGTCTGTTCAACTGATCTTGCTTCCATAAGTCCATCGTGATAGAGCTGTGATACGATGCTGCTCATACCGTGGTATCTGAGGCCACCTGCGTGAGTTGATGAAGGGATGAAGCCGCTTCCCAGAGTGTACATCTTCTGGAGTGGGCAAACCTTACCTGTATCACAGTAGTCATATGCGAACTTACCTCTTGTAAGTGTAGGACATGATGCCGGTTCAACACCGATCAGTTGGTAGTTCTTTTCACCTCTGAGCATTTCTCCGGCAAATGGTGAAATCAGTCCGCCAAGGTTTGATCCGCCACCTGCACATCCGACGATGATGTCAGGAGTGATATTGTATTTGTCGAGGGCAGCCTTAGTTTCAAGCCCTACGATTGTCTGGTGGAGCAGTACCTGAGAAAGCACGCTTCCGAGAGTATATCTGTATCCTTCTCTTCCTGTTGCTGATTCAACAGCTTCTGAGATCGCACAGCCAAGGCTTCCTGTAGTTCCCGGGAACTGTTCGTTAATTTGCTTGCCGATTTCAGTAGTCATTGAAGGTGATGGTGTTACTGTCGCACCATAAGTTCTCATAACTTCTCTTCTGTGAGGCTTCTGTTCGTATGAACATTTAACCATATATACGTTGCAGTCCAGTCCGAAATATGAACATGCCATACTGAGAGCCGTTCCCCACTGTCCTGCGCCTGTTTCTGTTGTTACTCCCTTAAGGCCCTGCTGCTTAGCATAGAATGCCTGCGCGATAGCTGAGTTGAGCTTATGGGATCCGCTTGTATTGTTACCTTCGTGCTTGTAGTAAATTTTAGCAGGAGTTCCCAGTTTTTCTTCCAGACAGTACGCTCTTACCAGTGGAGCCGGTCTGTACATTTTATAGAAGTCCAGGATTTCCTGAGGGATATCGATATATGCAGTAGTGTCATCCATTTCCTGCTTAACCATTTCCTTGCAGAATACCTTTTCCAGTTCTTCTGCTGTCATTGGCTTTCCTGTCTTAGGATCCAGCAGCGGAGCCGGTTTGTTCTTCATATCCGCTCTTACGTTATACCACTGCTTCGGCATTTCGTGTTCTTCCAGATAAATTTTGTAAGGGATTTCTTTAGTTGCTGTCATTGTTTCTTCCTCTCTTTCTTTGCAATAGATTTCAGAGTCTCTGCAAAGTGTGGTTATAATGCGGCGGGCAGCTTTGCCGCCTGCGAGCGCTGTTTCACTCACAAAAAAACGCCTATCCTTACTCAAGGACAAGCGTTAACCTGCGGTACCACCTTGTTTCATGTATAAAACATGCTCTCTGCAGAGTGCCATCACACTCTTCGCCCTTTACGTAGGCGTCACGTCTCAACTACTGGGATATATTATGCTTCGCTAGGCGAAGACCTACGCTTTGCATAAGCTCGTGCTTTGCATAAATCTGCGCTTTGCATATCCTTTCGCATCGCCCTCAGAGGCCCATTTACTGAAACTGCATTTATCCGGATCGCACCACCCCGGACTCTCTGGGAAACCGTCCCTCAGTTTTACTTCCTCGTCATCGGTTTAAGTATTCATTAATATATGTATCCTACCACTTTAGCGTGCTAATGTCAATGGATTTCATCTAAGCATTATTTCACAAATCCTTTCAATAATAGTCATATCAATAGGCGAATCGCGTTCGCCAAAAGTCACAATGAAATTCTCGTACGGAAGCCATCCTGCATGGTGATAATCACTCAGTAAGTCCGTCCTACTTTCGTAATACCCGGGATCATCCATCATACCAAAATGCTCCCATATAATGGTCTTCCCGTCAGATGCTCTCCTAATGGTAAAGTCCGGAGCAACAGTTCTCAAAAATAGTTTTAGTGGTTTCTCATATACGTAGTCGATTCCTTTCATTTCAAGAAAAGTTGCGATAACCAGTTCAGCTCTGGAGCGAACAATAACATTGCCGGGAGTTTTATGAATCTTTTTGTCTGTTAGAAATTCTGCTGTACTATTGGTGTTCTTCTCTTCTTTCGCAACTTTTAAGAAGTCGTCGACTTTGAAGCCATTGCCGATTTTTTCTTCCAGTTCCTTAACAACCCCGTCTCCGAATATGTACTCAATTCCCTTGTATCCAGATTGCAATTTGCTTAAAATGCTAAGATTTTTTTCAATATAGGTTACTCTTTTTTCGATAATTTTCTTATCTATCAATTTTAATGTAAGTTTACCGTTTTCTGTTCTTATGTATTTTAACTCACCATCGTTATATAGATACGGCCTGTGTCTACCATGCTGATATCTAAAACAAATACTTCCTTCAGGATAACTCCTAAGCTTATTCTTCAGTTTTCTTCTAAGCTCCTCATAAAATTTCTTTTCCAGATAAATTTCCCTATTCGTTATCACTTCATCTCCCCCAATCCCCTTTTGAATTATTTCCATTTTATTCCATTTTATTTTATGTTTCAAGATACAATTTTGAAGCTTCAAAGCCCGCAAGGTCTCTTTCTCCAAAACCCTAAAGTTCCCCTCCAAAAAAATGAAAATTAATGCATCGTCTTATCATTTAAGGGCTCTTTTCATACTGCTTTCACCAATTTTTCTATTATCTCTCAACTTTTGTTGAACGCTTTACGTTTATAGGGCATTTACATGCTTTGAGTCACACCATTCTTCATTTATTTTTGTATCCTTTTTTAACTTTTGGTGAAAACACCTCTGCAAAACTGTATTTGACACTCCTAAATATAAATAATTTACAAAAAAGTGGAGCCCGTAAGCTCCACTTCTATTGCATGTGTTCTATTCTATATGTTTCATATAGTTCTTATTCTTCTACGATAGTAACCTTTTTCATTCTCTGAGGTGTCTTAGGCTTGTCCATCATGTCTCTCTTAGTCATTACGATTTCATCAGCAGCTTCCATACCTTCGATAATCTTACCGAATGATGCATACTGTCCGTCCAGGTGTGGAGAATCAGCAACCATAATGAAGAACTGTGATCCTGCTGAATCAGGCACCATTGTTCTAGCCATTGAAAGGACTCCTCTAGTGTGCTTCAGATCATTCTGGAATCCGTTCATGTTGAATTCGCCCTTGATAGTCCAACCCGGACCACCTGTACCATTGCCCTTAGGACATCCACCCTGAATCATGAATCCTGGAATAACTCTGTGGAAAATCAGACCATCATAAAAGCCATCGTTTACCAGCTTTTCGAAGTTTGCTACTGTTTCAGGGGCTACTTCCGGATAAAGTTCTCCCTTCATTTTGTTGCCGTTTTCCATTTCGATGATTACGTATTTCATTTTATTCCTCCTTGTTTCTATCTTTTGTTAGTATATTGCCAAAGTTCATCTTCAACAATATTATTTTCTTATTTTAAAAGCATTATAGCCCATATAACCTTTTTCGTGTACTACCCAGAACTCATCTCTTAAGTAGTCCGGATAAAGATATTTCAGTCCTTTTATTTCTTCGCGTGTTAGGAATTTAACTTCTCTTAGGACCTGTCCGTTTTCATCAAATTCAGGATCCATACCAAGCCCAAGCACTCCCCCTACAACATCTGCCAAGAAAAAGTCCACAAACCTCTGTCCACGATCAGAAACTTCTTCCACGTGCCACACCAGCCTGCTGACTTGAACATCAAGACCTGTTTCTTCCTTAACTTCACGCGCGGCTGCCTGTGATGAGCTTTCTCCCTCTTCGATGCCGCCACCTGGCACCATCCAAATATCCTTACCCTCATGGTGTTGCTTCACCATCAGCATTCTGTTTTCATCATCCAATACTATGACTCTTACGCCACCTGTCCACATAGTTATTGCTCCTAAAATTGTTTTTAAGTTGCTACTACAATTTTATATGTTATCCACACAAAAGTGCGCCTACGATTCCCATCAGAATCATTACCCTTATAGGTTTCATTTTAAATACACTTACCAGTACAATAGTCCCTATGCAAATACCCACAGGAATAAGGTTGAAGTAGTCAAACCCCATTTCCATTAGCTTTTGTGATATCAGCGGACCATTGGTTAAAACCGTTTCACTTACGTATATTGCAGCCGTTCCAATCAGTGCAACTGTTACAGGCCTGATTCCTGTCATGACTCCCTGCACAATGCGATTATCATTGAATTTCTCAACGAACCTATACACAATCATCATCAGGATAAACGCAGGAAGACACACGCCCAAGGTTGCTGTCAAAGCACCGAAAATCCCGGCATAACTGAATCCCACAAAAGTTGCGGCATTTACTGCCATCGGTCCCGGTGTTACTTGAGATAAGGCCACCAAGTTAGAAAATTCTTCAGCCGTCATTATTCCAAAGGACTGCACGCTTTGGAAAATCAAAGGAAGCATTGCCAATCCTCCGCCAAATCCAAACAATCCTATCTTAAAGAATATGGTGAAAAGGTATACGAAAATCATTCGTCCACCTCCTCATTATCAAATGGAAGGTCTTCATGCAAAGCCGCACCTTGCGGTTCTTCCAAAGGTTTCTTTTTTCCCGACATCATCAAAGTGTAAACGATTCCCGCAACAGCTCCCGCCAGTATAAGCCATACTGCGTTCACATCAAAAACAATTATCGTTACAAAGGCTAAGACCGCCAGTACCCAAGAAAATACCGTTCCCAGAATTTTCTTGCCCATTCGAACGACTGTAACTACAATCAGCCCGCTCACTGCGGCTTTAATTCCTACAAAAGCCCCTTGCACATACGTGTTTTCACCGATGAAATCAAGTACTGTTACCGCAAGAATTATTATTACAAACGACGGGGTGATTACGCCAAGAGTAGCTGACAACGCACCTTTGAAACCCTTTAGCTTCATCCCGATATATGTTGCTGTATTTATTGCAATGATACCGGGAAGAGCCTGGCTTATTGCAACACAGTCAATCATCTCTTCATCCTTCAGCCATCCTTTTTCATTAACTACAACATGCTGAAGTTGAGGAATCATCGCCATCCCGCCACCGATGGTAAATAGTCCAATTTTAAGAAATTCCCAAAACAGAGAAAAACACGATCCTTTATTATTCAGTTTTTTCTCTTTCTTGGTCACCATTTTCTTCTCCCGCCAGCTCAGATGTATCTACCTTAGCCAAATTAAAGTCAAATTTGACACATATAAGTCTTACAGCCAAAGTCACGCCAAAGCAAATATACATTGCCCATTCTGTTCCGACATGTGGATATGATATCAGAAAAGCCAGGGCCCCTACTATACACGCAGTAGCATAAACTTCTTTTCTAAATACAAAAGGAATTTCACGAGCAAACAAGTCGCGAAGAGCTCCGCCACCTGTTCCTGTCAGCAATGCCAATGTTATAACCACAAACGGAGTATAAACATCATTACTTAAAGCTGCTTTTGCTCCTATTGCCGTAAAAGCTGCAAGTCCCACTGCATCAAAGAGAATCACCAGCCCATTGAGTTTAGTTACCCACTTATAAAAAACTATTACCACAGCGGTCGTCGCTATACAAATGATTATAAAAACAGGGTTTGACAATGCAACAGGCAAAGGTAGATTGATTATGATGTCTCTGATAATCCCGCCGCCTACAGCCGTAATTGTTGCCAAAAAAGCTATGCCATAGTAATCAAGTTTCTTATCTATTGCAACAAGGGCACCGGAGACTGCGAAAGCTACGGTGCCGATGAGTTCCATTAAAGAAATAAAGGTCATTTCATTTCCTCGTCTAATTCATTCTAGTTAATTTATTAATTTATTTCTCTTCGTTGATAGTTGTTATAGCCTTAGTAATAGCTTCTTCTACTGAAATTTCGATTTTGTCTGCATCACGTCTCATCTTGTATTCGACGATACCGTCGACAGCGCCTCTTCCTACAGTGATTCTGATAGGAATTCCCAGAAGGTCAGCGTCCTTGAACTTAACTCCCGGACGTTCTTTTCTGTCGTCCAGCAGAACTTCTGCGCCCTGCTTCATCAGATCAGCATAAATCTTTTCTGCCACTTCAGCCTGAACTTCGTCTTCCGGTTTCATAACAGTAATAATTACGTGATAAGGTGCAACTGAGATAGGCCAAATGATACCGTTTTCATCGTGATGCTGTTCAATAACCGCAGCAACTGTTCTTGTGATACCAATACCATAGCATCCCATTACGATCAGCTGATCCTGCTGGTTTTCATCTTTGTAAGTAGCTCCCATAGATTCACTGTACTTAGTTCCCAGCTTGAATACCTGGCCAACTTCGATACCACGAGTGTGTTTTACAGGCGCTCCACATACAGGGCATGGGTCCCCTTCCTGCAGATTCTTGATATCTACTACGATATCACCTTCGAAATCCCTTCCATAATTCACATTTTTAACGTGGTGATCAGCTTTATTAGCACCTGCCACCAGATTCTTCTGTCCAATCAACTCGCTATCTACAACTATCTTGCAGTCATGAAGTCCGATAGGACCTGTGAATCCACCTACACATCCGCATGCAGCACCCATTTTTTCTTCATCGGCAAACTCGATGGAATGTTCAGGAATATCCAGAGCATTAACCAGCTTGATCATGTTCAGTTCTCTATCTCCTCTGATGAAAGCTGCAACGTATCCGTTTTCTTTCTGTTCTTCGTCATAAGTTACAAACAGCAGAGCCTTCATTGTCTGAGATTTGTCTACTCCCAGGAAAGCTGCAACTTCTTCGATAGTTTTAGTTTCAGGAGTGTGAACTTCTTCAAGTGCCAGCATTTCAGCATCAGATGCAGGTGCGTCAACACATTCAGCACGTTCTACTGTTGCAGCCATGTCGCAATGTTCACAGAATGCGATTTCGGATTCGCCAACTTCTGAGAAAGCTGTAAATTCATGAGAGTTGCTTCCGCCGATAGCTCCTGTATCTGCTTCTACAGGTCTGAATGTCAGTCCGCATCTATCAAAAATCTTTGTATACGCATCATACATTTCCTGATAACTCTTATCCAGGCCTTCATAGTCCTTGTCAAAAGAATACGAGTCCTTCATGATGAATTCTCTTGATCTCATCAGTCCGAAACGAGGACGAGCTTCATCTCTGTACTTAGTCTGAATCTGATAAAGATTCATAGGTAGCTGTCTGTGAGAAGTTACATCTGTACGAACGATGTCAGTGAAGATTTCTTCTGCTGTTGGTCCAAGACAGAAGTCTCTGCCGTGGCGGTCTTTTACTCTCCACAATTCAGGTCCGTATGCGAACCATCTACCGGAATCCTGCCACAGTTCTGCAGGCTGTACTGCAGACATGAGGATTTCCTGCGCACCGGTTGCGTCCATTTCTTCACGCACGATGTTTTCAACCTTGCGGATAGAACGCCATCCCAAAGGCATAAATCCGTATACACCTGAAGCCAGTCTACGAATCATACCTGTTCTCATCATTAAAATATGGCTAGGTATTTCTGCTTCGTTTGGAACTTCTCTTAAAGTCTTTAAATGCATTTTTGATAATTTCATTAGTCCGTCTCCTCGAAATAGTATTTTTTAAGAACTGCGCTATCTGTAAAGCGCACATGCCGCTTCAGCCGCAATACCTTCTTTTCGTCCGGTGAATCCCAGCTTTTCGGTTGTTGTTCCTTTTATATTTATTCTGCTCTTTTCGAGCTTTAATATCTCAGCTATATTGTCCCTCATCTCTTCAATATGAGGCGCGATCTTCGGTACTTGTGCGATGACTGTTACATCCACATTGCCGATGGAATATCCTTCATCTGCCAGAAGCTTTCCCACATGCGCAAGCAACTTAAGACTTGAAATGCCTTTGTACTGCTGATCAGTATCAGGAAAATGCCTTCCGATATCTCCGAGAGCTGCAGCCCCCAGAAGCGCATCCATAAGCGCATGTACCAATACATCCGCATCGGAATGCCCTGCCAGCCCCTTCTCGTATGGGATGTCCACCCCACCAAGAATAAGCTTTCTGCCTTCTTCAAACTTATGGACATCAAAACCTGTCCCAACTCTGTATTCCATAGGAAGATCCTCTTTAGTCGTAATCTTAATATTTCCGTAATCTCCTGTTACGATTTCAACTTGCATTCCTGCCCTTTCCGCAAGGGATGCATCATCAGTCCCATACCAACCTTCGGCCATAGCCTCTTCATAGGCATGCAAAAGTTCACCTGTTCGAAAACCCTGAGGCGTTTGAACTGCAAAGTACTCGCTGCGGTCAACAGCAATGCTGCCTCCGGCAGTATCACTTTGACGGCCTTCGGCCTCGTCGCCTCCGACACTCTTTGCAATCCTTCTCAGACTATCCTTCATAGGTACACATGCTACTGCTGCGCCTTTTGCATCAGCGGTTCTTATAACATTCACCACTGTTTCTTCAGGAACGAAAGGTCTTGCTGCATCATGTATCAGTACCAGCTCGGCATTAGGAAATCTATTGTTAAGTTCCTTGAGAGCATTGTAAACTGAATCCTGACGCTCTGCACCGCCCTCTACGACGGCTTTTACCTTGTGCATTCCATAGTTTCTTGCTATGCATACGCACTGATCAATATAATCATCGCTTGTGACTATAATAACGTGATCGATTTCGTCAATCCCTTCGAACACTCGCAGAGTTTTGGCGAGAATCGGCTCACCGCCCATTTTAATAAACTGCTTAGGCACAGGAGCGCCCATTCGGCGCCCCATGCCTGCTGCAGCTATAATTACAGCTATTTCTTTATCGTTATACATATAATTTACCTACTTGATCCCCGCAGGTTTAGCGAAAATCATTCTGCCTGCTGCAGTCTGAAGTACACTGGTAACCAATACCTTAATTGTCTGTCCGATGAAAGCCTTACCTTCTTCAACAACGATCATTGTACCGTCATCCAAGTAAGCGACTGCCTGATTTCGTTCTTTACCTTCTTTAACAAGAGCTAAAATCATTTCCTCACCCGGCAGAACAACAGGCTTTAAAGTGTTGGCAAGTTCATTGATATTAAGAACATCTACACCTTTAATTGAAGCCACCTTATTCAAGTTGTAATCATTGGTCACCACTTTGCCGTTCATCATCTGCGCCAACTTCAACAGTTTAGCATCGACTTCAGGAATATCTTCCAAAGCCTTATCTGCAACGGTATTATAAATATCTATGCCGTATTCAGTCTGGATTTTATTAAGTATATCAAGACCTCTGCGTCCTCTGTTTCTCTTAAGCGCATCCGAAGAGTCAGCGATATGTCTAAGCTCTACCAAAACGAATTCAGGAATCACAATCGGACCTTCAAGGAAACCTGTCTTCATTATGTCGGATATTCTTCCGTCTATGATGACACTGGTATCGAAAATCTTCGGTATTGCATCGGTCTTCATCTTGTTTCCCTTGCCGCCCACAGAAGAAATCTTCTTGGACATGAGCCAGGAATTTCTGATGTCTTTACCCTTTCTTGTAGCAACAACAATGCCCAAATATCCTAAGATGATGTAAGTAATAATATTGAGAATAACATCAACAAAAGGAATCTTGATGCCGCCGTAGATCTGGCTTATCAGGAAGGCGATAATGAGCCCTGCGATAAGACCTATAGTCCCAAGAACCAAATCATTTGCCGACATCTTCTGTAAATCAGATTCGATATTGTTTGCTACTTTTTTACTATGGTTTTTAAGGGCCGGTGTTAATCTGAAAAAAATCAATGCAAAAATAATTACGAAAAAAGCGGCCATACAAATTTCTTCAACTTTTTTGAACTGCATGATATCTTCATGCCCTGTAACAGCGAAAAGAAACTGCGCCAATAAAAATACACCATACCCTACAAATCCACCTGCAATTGTAAGAGCGCTTCTAACCAGTTTAATCAGCATACTGCATTCCTCCTTTCTTTAAAATTTTTCGATGCGCATGCCATACAAATGCGC
>JAZUBM010000117.1:0-12083 GCA_045638485.1 Lentihominibacter sp.
AAGAAGGTGGCAAGAGCAGTTCTCGTTAAGGTTCTCAAGGACATGCTGAGACTCCTCCACCCATTCATGCCATATATTACAGAAGAAATCTGGGCATACCTGCCTGCAGGAGAAATCAAGGCTGATAACCCTGAAAACTTCCTGATCAAGGAAAACTGGCCAATCTTCGACGAAGCTCTCGCGTTTGAAGCAGAAGCAGAAAAGATCGAAATGGCAATGGCTATCATCAAGAGCATCAGAAATATCAGAGCTGAAGCAGATGCAGCACCAAGCAAGAAGCTGACTGCAGTTATCCTCAGTGCTGAAGGTAAAGAAGAAGTAGTTAAGTCAGCAGAAAGACACGTTAAGAAGCTGGCTAACATCACAGATATCACATTTATCGCAGACAAGAGCGAAGTTCCTGAAGAAGTAATGTCAGCAGTAGTTGCCGGCGCAGAAGTATTCATTCCGCTGGATGACATCATGGACTATGAAGCTGAATATGACAGACTGACTAAGGAAAAGAAAAAGCTGGAAGGTGAAGTTAAGAGAGTAGTAGGCAAGCTCTCCAACGAAGGCTTCGTAAGCAAGGCTCCTGAAAAGGTAATCAACGAAGAAAAGGCTAAGCAGGTTAAATACGAAGAAATGCTGGCTAAGGTTATCGACCGTCTGGCAATCGTAGAAAAGAAGGTCGGCAAATAAAGCCGGCCGGGCGGTAACCCAACCGGAGATCTAATATGAACGCAATAGACAAGATTCATCAATTTAATAGATTCGGAAGCCGTTTGGGTCTGGAACGTATGACAGTGCTTTTGGAAAAACTGGGCAACCCTCAAGAGGATCTGAAAGTTATTCACGTAGCAGGTACCAACGGCAAAGGCTCCGTGTGCAAATATCTGGAGGAAGGCCTTTCGGCATGTGGCTATAAGATTGGCCTTTACACATCTCCGTTTATTGAAAAGTTCAACGAGCGTATACGTCTCGGTGGTGAAGACATTTCAGATAGTGATTTGCAATTCTTTACAGAACAAGTGCTGAAAGCTTCAGATGAGATGGTATCAGAAGGTCTCGATTCTCCTACGGAGTTTGAAGTTGTGACAGCCATCGCTTTTCTGTATTTTAAAGAAAAAGGTGCAGATATAACTGTTCTTGAAGTTGGTCTTGGCGGTATAGGCGATTCCACCAATGTTATAACTGAGCCTATGGCGTGCGCCATTACATCCATTTCTTTTGATCATATGGATAGACTCGGTGAAACGCTGGAAGAGATTGCGGCCAATAAGGCAGGCATTATAAAGGAAGGCGTGCCTGTAATCTCCAATGTACCTGAACACGAGGCTGCAGCTGTAATAGCCAAAACAGCTTATGAAAAGAACAGCAAACTGTATGATGTGTCGAAACTCAAATTTATGACTTTTGATCAGACACCGTTCTCGCAAAAAGTAAGCATGGATATTTACGGTACTGATTACAGTGACGTTGAGCTTTCCATGACAGGTAAACACCAGGGCGAAAATATCAAGACTGCCCTGACCATCATCGAAATCCTAAGAAAAGAAGGCAAGATAAAGGTGGAAAGAAGTCGCCTTTACGGAGGTCTTAAGAAGGCTGTGCAGCCGGGAAGATTCGAAGTGCTGGTGGAATCTGTCGAAGAAAAACCGGGCAAGTGGAATCCGATGGTTATTATCGACGGCGCCCATAACGAAGCCGGTGCAAAAGCTCTTCATGATACTGTTAAGACTTATTTTGAGGGACGAAAAATACTGCTTGTTACAGGTATGCTGGCCGATAAGCAGACTGATGAGATTCTTGGATATTTCAGCAAAATAACAAAAGATATGATAATAACAGAGCCGGATAATCCGCGAAAACTTGCTGTGGATGATTTGGCTGACATATTAAATAAAATGGGAATTGAGCCTGTGAAGGCTAAAGATGCAAGGGAAAGCGTCATTACTGCAGAGAAAATGCAAGAAGGATATGACCTTATACTTTTTGCAGGATCGCTGTACCTTATAGGTGATGTAAGGAGGATAGTGAGAAATGAATGGGGAAAATGCAATAAGCAATAAAAAAGCCAATAAAATACTGCTGTATTACAATGCGCATTCAGGCAGTGGAGTGTTCAAAAACAACTTGGACCGTATCGTAGAAAGATGCCAAGAAGCAGGGTATCAGGTTGTTCCGGTAAGAGCTGCCAAGGGATTCGTTATTAACGATGTGTTGTCACAAATCGACCAGAGTGAGTATGATAGAATTATTGCAGCAGGCGGAGATGGAACAATAAATCTCTGTGTTAATGCAATGATTAATAACGATATTCATTTGCCGCTTGGGATTTTACCTGCAGGAACGGCAAACGATTTCGCGTATTATTTCGAGTTGCCGTCAGATATTGAATATCAGCTGGATATTGCTCTTGGAGAGAAAACTACAAAAGCCGATGTTGGCAAGGCCAATAATAAGCACTTTATCAATGTGGCAGCCATGGGTGCGCTGATAGACGTTAGCCAAAAGACTGACCCGAACCTTAAAAATGCAATTGGAATATTGGCGTATTATCTTAAGGCCGTAAGCGAAATTCCTCAGATTCATGCCATTCCTGTGAAGCTTACAACACCTGATGCAGTATATTTTGAAGATATTTACTTCATGGTAGTTATGAATGGTGAATCTGCCGGTGGATTCAGGAAGCTGTCTCCACAATCGTCAATTAACGATGGTAAGTTGGATGTTATAGCATTTAAGAAAATGCCTATCATGGAGCTGGCTCCATTGCTTTTTGAGGTGGTAAATGGCAGACATCCACAGAACAAAAATGTGCTCCACTTCCAGACTGATGAGTTGACGATTGAATCATCAGAACATATCAGTACGGATATTGACGGAGAACATGGCGAACCTTTACCATTGCATTTCAGTGTACTCAAGGGCAGACTGGATGTGTTTGTATCTGAAGAAGATTGGAGATATGATGATTAAGTTTAAGATATCAGTAACTGAAGATTACGAGAAATTAGTACCGTTTTTTATCGAAAATGAACTGGAATTTTCAGAAGATGAACCGGTTCCCACAGATATTGTTAAGTGCTGGGAAATCATAGAAGGCGATGGAAAACTCATCGGCGGTTTCGTACTTGCAAAGAGAGAAGGCGAGTTCATCGTAGATGGGATCGCAATAGATCCTGAATACCGTAAATTCAAGTTGGGCAAAACACTCCTTGAAAAGGGTATAGAAGAAGCTCTGGCGAGAGGTGCAAAACGCATCTATCTCGTAGCAAGAGCTCCGGGATTCTTTAGAAAGTATGGTTTTGTAACTATCTCGAGAGAAGAGTCTCCTGACTTTTTCGAATGTCTCACATGCCCTCAGTATCAGGCAAGCTGCTTCCCTGAAGTTATGAAATTGGAACTGTAGTTTTAAAGATACAACAAATAGACACATAAAAACCCCCAAAGGTTGCATATATTCTATGAGAATATGCAGGAGGGGGTTTTTTGATGGAAAAAATAGTGGATAACAATACAGCTTGCCTGGTAGGAAAGGTGATTCAGGGTCCAATCTTTAATCACAAAACTTTCGGGGAAGTTTACTACATGATATATCTTGGAGTCCTGAGAAAAAGCGGATATGAAGACAAGATAAGAATCTTGGTTTCCGATAGTCTTTTATGCGGTAGAGCCCCTATTGAAGGAGATGTTTTGGAAGTGATAGGGCAAATACGGACATATAATAAAGAATCAAATCGTAAAAGTACTCTTGAAGTCACTATTTTTGCAAAGTCTATAGAGCATATCAAACAAAGAGACTTTAATTATGAAAACAAGATGGTATATGAAGGTTTTTTGTGCAAAAGGCCCGTTCGAAGAACCTCGCCGCTTGGTCGAGAACTTTGTGATTTGATGGTGGCAGTAAATAGACAGTATGGCAAATCCGACTACATACCGACAATAGCATGGGGAAAGAATGCAGTATTTTGTGAAATCCTAGATATCGGAGACAAGGTTACTGTGTGGGGTAGAATTCAGAGCAGAGAGTATAGGAAACTTACAGATGATGAAGAAATGATAATTAAGACCGCATATGAGGTATCGGTAGTCAAAATAGAAGCGGAGTAATGATAGGGGAAAGGCTATGCAGTCAGAGAGTATAAGAGCTGAAAAACATTGATTTTTCAACGGAATTATGATATCATATACTATGTATGAGTGTGAACATTTTTAATAATTAAAACTATTACAAAAGGAATCTGTTTAATGAAAAACAACAAGCAACTTTCAAAAATAATTTGCCTAATAATGGCTGCCGTTTTTGTGATTACAACGGTGACCACACCTATATACGGTACTGAAAACATTTCCGAAACGCAGGAAGAAAGCATCCCGATGACAGTTGAGCAGGAAACTGCAAGTGAGGATGGAATTGTGGAAACTGAAGAGGAACCTGTAATTAAAGAGGAGCCTGAACAAGACCGTCCGCAGGAATATGAAAAAATGGCCAGCAGCTGGAGATTTAAGGACGGATATATCGTTGGTGAAGAAGAACCTATGATGTATAATGCCAGAAGCCTTTTTATTCCATGGAGCAAAACTCCCGAAGGATATATAAACAGCAAGGGCGAGGTTATAGGCGGAGCTCTCTATAAGGGAATCGATGTAAGCGATTGGCAGGAGAATGTAAACTGGGACAAGGTTAAAGCTGATGGTATCGAATACGCTATATTAAGATGCGGTTATGGTAGTGATTATAGGGATCAAGACGACGGAGAATTTATAAGAAATGTCAAGGAATGTGAAAGACTGGATATACCGTATGGTATATATCTTTATTCATACGCCGATTCTTTAACAAAGGCCAAGAGCGAAGCACAACATACTTTGAGAATGATCAAGGAGGCAGGAGCTAACCCTGTTTTTCCGGTTTACTATGATTTGGAAGATGATATCACACTGAAAGCAGGCAGAGAAAATATTATAAAATTTGCAGAAACATATTGTTCGACAATAGAGGCGGCAGGATATAATGCCGGAGTGTATGCGACACTTACATGGTGGAACAAATACTTGAACAGTTCATCATTGGACAAGTATGAGAGATGGGTTGCGCAGTGGAATTACAAATGCGATTACAAAGGTAAATACGGTATGTGGCAGTATACCAGCAATGGATTTGTTGATGGTATAGATGGACGCGTAGATATGAATTTTTCATATATAGAACCTAAACCTCTTGTTGGATGGTATGTGAGAGCCGGGAAAAAGTATTATGCTTATAAAGATGGAACGTTGGCAACCGGATATAAGAAGATTGGAGACTATTACTACCTGTTTGATTCCAAAGGAAAAATGCAGACAGGAACTGTTAATGTAGGCACTAAGCAGTATAAGTT
The DNA here is from genome assembly GCA_045638485.1 of Lentihominibacter sp. Taxonomy (GTDB): domain Bacteria; phylum Bacillota; class Clostridia; order Peptostreptococcales; family Anaerovoracaceae; genus Lentihominibacter. Next base: position 5,367 of record JAZUBM010000117.1, read on the forward strand.
ATATTCATCCGGTAAAGCATGTCTTCATACTGCCAAAGTAAAAACTGCGCTCAATTACAGAACGGGCCCTTCGACAAGCTATAAGAAAAAAGGAACTTACAAAAAAGGAACAACAGTATACGTTATCAGAACATCAAATGGATGGAGTAAGTTATCTAACGGTTACTGGGTAAGCTCATCATATTTAACAAAAAGCATAATATACCCTAGAACTTATTATAAGGCAAAGACTACGACAAAACTCAATTACAGAACAGGCCCTTCCGCAAATTATAAGAAAAAGGGTACATACAAAAAGGGCAAGATCCTTACGATTGTGAAAATCAGTAACGGTTGGGGAAAGACGTCAGGCGGATATTGGGTGAAGTTAAGTTATGTTAAAAACCTTTAAGCGGGAAAACAATAAATGAGAAATCTGATTGATGAAAAACTGCTGAAATTCATAACGGTCGGCCTATTTAACACATTGCTGGGCATGATCATTATGTTTGGAATGTACAATTTGCTGGGGGCATCATATTGGATGTCATCGGCGACCAACTATATTTTGGTGAGTATTCTCAGCTATGTTTTGAACAAGACATTTACCTTCGGTCATAAAGGGAAGGTCATAAGGAGTGGAATAAGCTTTGCAATAAATATAGGCATATGTTATTTGATAGCATACAATGTTGCAAAACCACTGATGGTGGCTATTTTGGCTGATAGAAGTGTAAGTTTTCAAGAAAATATGGCGATGATTTTCGGCATGTGCATTTTCACCGGTCTCAATTATTTAGGGCAAAGATTCTTTGTATTTAGGGAGGAATCAATGAAACATATCAAAACTTATGATAAATGGGTGTCAGGACCTTATTTATCTGAAGACGAGAAGTCCATCCTAAGACAAATGTCAGAAGAAGAAAAGTACGAAGCTTTTTATAAATATGCTGAGTTTGGGACTGCGGGCATGAGAGGAATCATGGGTCTTGGTACTAACAGACTTAACAAATACACCATAAGGATGGCTACAAAGGGCTTGGCAGACATGCTGGGTGAAGGCAGTAGCGTTGCGGTGGCCTATGATACCAGAAACGGATCCGCAGAATTCGCGGAAGAAACGGCTAAGGTTTTAGCTGCAACCGGAATCAAAGCGTATTTATTTGACAGATATTCACCGGTGCCTTTGCTGTCATTTGCAGTAAGGGAACTGGGATGTGATGGTGGTGTGGTTATCACTGCCAGCCATAACACAAAAGAATACAATGGTTTCAAAGTCTATGACAGAATGGGTTGTCAGATTGGTGACGAGATGGCAGATGAAATCGCTGCCAATATAGTGGCGCTGGAGGATAATCTTGATATCGCCACAACAGATATTAGTCATGAAAATATTAGATATATAGGCGCTGAAATTATCAATAAATATATTGATACAGTAGTGGCGGATGAGAAAATAACAGATGAAAGCACGAAGGTGGCGCGTGAAACGTTGAATATCGTTTATACACCACTTCATGGTTCCGGTAGAGACTATGTGTTGACAGCCTTAGATAAAGGCGGATTTAAAAATATAACTTTAGTAAAAGAACAAGCTGATTATGACGGAGATTTTCCTACCATATCAAAACCCAACCCAGAAGAAAAGGCTGCCTTTGCGATAGCAGAGAAAGTGGCGCAAGAAGCCAAAGCTGACATCATCATAGGAACCGATCCTGACTGCGACAGAATGGGAGTCGGGGTTGCTACAGACGGCACGGTAGAATATCTTACGGGTAATCAAACAGGAGTATTGCTGATTGACTACTTGGCGAGAACAGGAAAACCTAAAGGGAAGAAACTCATCACCTCCATGGTCAGCAGTGATATGAGCAGAGTGGTTGCGGAAAGTTACGGCATAGATGTTATAAAGACTCATACAGGTTTCAAGAATATAGGTGCCATAATGAACAACCTAAGTGAAGGGGAATACTTCATGGGATTTGAAGAAAGCTACGGATATCTTCCAAAAGCGCACGTTCGTGATAAAGACGGTGTGTCTGCAGCTTTAACGATATGTCAAATGGTGGCCTTTTGGAAAGCTCAAGGCAAATCATTACTGGATGTGATGGAAGAACTTTATGAAATCCACGGTTACTGGATAGATTGCCAGCAGTCTTTTACATTTGAGGGTTCGGCAGGGGTTGAGAAAATAAACAGCATTATGGATAGCTTTAGAAGTAAAGGAGCTGAAGCTTTCGCTGCAATAGACAGTATTGAAGAACTACTTGATTACAGCAAAGGTCTGGAAGGATTTAAACCGGCAAACGTTCTTAAGTTTGTTTTCCGACAAGGATCATGGATAGCAATCAGGCCTTCAGGAACAGAACCGAAAATAAAAATATATTATTGCATAACTGCCGTTGACAAGATTGGTGCAGAAGCAAATTATGAACGATTTAAAACAGTTATAGAAACATTGATAAAGTAAGCAGTTCACACAACTTTCATCTTCAAACGACCTTGCAATTATTGATTTACAAGGCTCCAGTTGATATAATGAAATGTGATGTGAAAGGAGCAATTTAATGGGCTACGATAGAAACACAAGGGAATATGGAACCACATCAATAAAGAGACAAAACAAAAGTGACGAGCAGCGTGCCAGAGAAAAGGCTTACCAGGAGTATTTGAGCTTAAGAGAAAACAATCCTTCGAGAGGTGGTTATGTGAAAAACGATGATCTTTACGGATCATATTTTTCCGACAACAGAAGCTCTTTATACAATCATGAAAACTCCTACGTAGGATTATCAATAGATGATACGCCTTATGGTGCGTCAGAAATGAGACGAAAGAACAAAGAGAAGATTGCCAGACAAGGTAGAGTTAATAAAGCTGATGTGGACAAGCCTTCTCAAGAAAGAAATCTTAGGGCTGAATATGAAGCTGCCAGATTAGAGTCCGGAAAACCAAGGAAAAGATCTGATAAAAAGAAAAAGAAAAAATCCGGCAGAAGCCTTAGAGTAGCTTTCATAATCGTGCTTATACTTGTTTTAGGTATCGGTGGTGTTATGGCGGCAGGTATAACTATCGTTAAGAACACACTGGATAATGTTGGACGAGTAGAACTGGATCCGGCACTGATTGGTATCAACCCTGCGGTTGACGAGCAGTTGAGTAACTATAGAAACATAGCGGTTTTAGGTATAGATGCCAGAGATATGAGCAATGATGCAGGAGTTAGAAGTGACGCAATTATTATTGCAAGTATCAATAAAGAGACGGGCGAGATCAAGTTGTTCTCTGTATATAGAGATACTATGCTTGACCTTGGTGATGATGTGGGTCTGGATAAGATTACTCACGCATATTATTATGGAGGACCGACAAAAGTTCTCTATACCCTCAACAAGAACCTGGATTTAAATATCAAGGAAGTTGTGGTAGTTAACTGGAAATCGGTCGCAGACGTTGTAGATGCTCTCGGAGGAATTGACGTCAAGATTGAAGACTCGGAAATCAATGAACTTAATAAGATTATAAATCATACGGCAGGCGTTATCGGAGGATCATCTGAGGATGTAACAAGCTCCGGAAAGCAAACTCTTAACGGTAATCAGGCTGTAGCATATGCGCGAATCCGTAAGGATGCGGCAACAGGTGACTACAGAAGAAACGAGAGAATGAAGATAGTCGTTAAGGCGACATTCAACAAGGCAATGGAAATGGATGTTAAGGCATTGAGAAAAATATCCAATGACATACTGCCGGGAATCAAAACAAACATGTCTTCAAGAGATATGATGGGAATGATTATGGACCTTACTTCATATCAAATGACAGACAGTATTGGCTGGCCATACACTACAAGAGGATGGACAGGTAATGCGTGGTATGGACCTCCTGTAACGTTGAACAGCAATGTAGTGCAGCTCCATGAAGAACTGTTTGGACAGGAAGGATATCAACCTACTGATGATGTTAGCAACATCAGTTCACGTATATCAGCAACGACAGGATATTATTAATATCATAGTCGCTGAAGAAATAAAAAATTACAATTAAGAAGGAAACTCAATGGACAATAAGATATCACTTCTCATATTGTTTGGAGGAAAGTCATCGGAACATGAAGTTTCATGCAAATCTGCAGCTTCGGTTCTAAGACACATAAACAGTGAGAAATATGACATAAAAACCATAGGAATAACTAAGGAGGGAAACTGGGTCTTGACCGACTCTTTGGCAGATAGTGTTGAAGATGGAAGTTGGCAGCAAAATGAAAGCAATAAGACTGCTTTCATCGCACCTGACCACAGCACCAAGGGTATCATCATCCAGAATGATGACGGAACACTTACTAAAGAGCCGATAGATGTAGTATTCCCTATACTCCACGGTAAAAACGGAGAAGACGGAACTATGCAAGGTCTCCTTCAAATATCCGGAATCCCGTTTGTGGGGTCTGATGCAGCGGCTTCAGCCAGCTCGATGGACAAAGCCATAACCAAGGCAATAATCGATCAAACCAATGTGGTTAACCAAGCCAAGTGCATTGTCCTCCACAAGAAGACCTATGAGAAGGATCCAAAAAACGAGGTCATTGCATTGTTTGACTATTTCGAATGTCAACTGCCGCTCTTTGTTAAGCCGGCAAATGCAGGTTCATCGGTAGGCATAAGCAAGGTCAATGATGCGGATGAACTTCCTAAGGCGATAGAGATAGCTCTCAAGGAGGACGATAAGGTTCTTATTCAGGAAGCAATCGTTGGTAGGGAAATAGAAGTTGCGGTTTTGGGAAATGAAAATCCTGAAGCATCCTGTATAGGGGAAATCTTTGCAGCTAACGAATTCTATGACTACGAAGCTAAGTACCAGAATGCAGCATCAAAAACCGGAATAGTATTTGACCTGGATGAAGATAAGGAAAGAGAAATCCGAGAAGCGGCAATCAAGGTATATGAAACCATGGGATGCAGAGGCCTTTCAAGAGTTGACTTTTTCTTAAAGGAAAGTGGCAAAATAGTTTTCAATGAAATCAATACATTGCCGGGATTTACGAATATAAGCATGTACCCTAAGCTTTGGGAAGCATCGGGTCTGCCTTACGATAAACTTATAGATAAACTTATAGAACTTGCGATGGAAGAAAAATAAAGAGGAGAATAAAAATGGCAAAGGAAAAAATTACTTTTGAAGACGAACAAGTAAAGGAATGTTATAGACATACTACTTCACATATTATGGCTCAGGCTGTAAAGAAGCTGTGGCCGGATGCTAAGTTGGCAATTGGACCTGCTATCGATAACGGATTCTACTATGACTTCGACATGGAGCATAAACTGAGCGACCAGGATCTGCTTAAGATCCAGAAGGAAATGAAAAAAATCATCGGCGCCAACTATCCACTGGAAAGATTCGAACTTCCTAGAGAAGAAGCAATCAAATTCATGGAAGAAAAGGGCGAAGATTACAAGGTTGAACTGATTCAGGATCTCCCTGAAGATGCTGTAATTTCATTCTATCAGCAGGGCGACTTCGTTGATCTTTGTGCAGGACCTCATATGGAAAGCACAGGCAAGATCAAGGCTGTAAAGCTTCAGAGCATCGCAGGAGCATATTGGAGAGGAGACTCCAACAGAAAGATGCTACAGAGAATCTACGGAACATGCTTCCCTACACAGGAAGAACTGGATGCATATCTGGAAAGACTGGAAGAAGCTAAGAAGAGAGACCACCGTAAGATCGGTAAGGAAATGGATCTCTTTGCACTTTACGAAGAAGGTCCGGGATTCCCATTCTTCATGCCTAAGGGAATGATCATCAGAAACGAACTGGAAAGCTTCTGGAAGACTGAACATGCTAAGAGAGGCTACGTAGAAATTAAGACTCCGCTGATCATGAACGAACAGCTTTGGAGAACTTCAGGTCACTGGGATCACTATAAGGATAACATGTACTTCACTCAGATCGATGAAGAAGACTACGCTATCAAGCCTATGAACTGCCCTGGCTCAATGCTGGCATTCAAGAGAAAGATGTGGTCATATAGAGAACTGCCTGTAAGAATGGGCGAACTGGGTCAGGTACACAGACACGAACTGTCAGGTGCCCTTCACGGACTGATGAGAGTAAGAACTTTCACACAGGATGATGCACATATTTTCATGCTGCCTGAACAGATTAAAGACGAAGTTATCGCTGTTGTAAAGTTCATCGACGACGTTTACAACATGTTTGGATTTAAATATCATATAGAACTTTCCACAAGACCTGAGGATTCAATGGGTACAGACGAAGAGTGGAACGCAGCAGAAACTGCACTGAGAGAAGCTATGGAATCCATCGGTAAGCCATTCGTTATCAACGAAGGAGACGGCGCTTTCTATGGTCCTAAGCTTGACTTCCACCTGGAAGACTCCATCGGCAGAACTTGGCAGTGCGGTACTATCCAGCTGGATATGCAGATGCCTCAGAGATTCGATATCAGCTACGTTGGCCCTGACGGTGAAAAGCACAGACCTGTTATGATCCACCGTGTAATCTTCGGATCAATCGAAAGATTCATCGGAATCCTGACTGAACACTTCGCAGGCAAGTTCCCTCTGTGGATTGCACCTGTACAGGTTAAGCTGCTGACTGTAACTGATAAGTTCACAGATTATGCACTGGAAGTAGCTAAGCAGTTCGAAGAAGCAGGCCTCAGAGTTGAAGCTGACATCAGAAATGAAAAAATCGGCTACAAGCTGAGAGAAG